>NZ_CP021978.1:8700000-8876928 GCF_004803895.1 Streptomyces hawaiiensis
CGACCTGATCGGCCAGCGGCTGGTACGGCTTGCCGGAGCCGGTATCGCGGACCGTGCCGGGCCGATCGACCTGCAGGGCAGCGTCTACGACGCCGTTCTGCAGAGCCAGCGCCAGCATGTGGAAGCGGGCGGACAGGACGGGCGGCGCGTCATCACGCCGGTCACCAACCGCGGCGACTGCATCGGGGTTTTGGAGGTGACCCTGCAGTCCGCCGACGACACCGTGCTCCGCCAGGTCCGCGACGTGGCCCACGCGCTCGCCTACATCATCGTCACGGACCGCCGCTTCACCGACCTGTACCACCTGGGCGGGCGCACCACGGAGACCAGCCTGGCCGCGGAGATCCAGCACCAACTGCTCCCCTCGGCCCCCTGCTGCGAGGCGGAGGAATTCACCCTCGCGGCCGGGCTGATCCCAGCCGACGACATCGGTGGCGACACCTACGACTACACCCTCGACCGCGACACCCTGCACCTGTCCATCACCGACGCGATGGGCCACGACACGAACTCCGCGCTGCTAGCCACCTTGCTCGTCGGGGCTTTGCGGCGGGCGCGCCGCAGCGGCTGTGACGCCCTCAAGCAAGCCAACCACGCCCACCAGGCTCTGTTGAGCCACAGCCGGGGTATCGCCACCGGGCAACTGCTGTGCGTGGACCTCGAAACAGGCCACTGCGACCTGGTCAACGCCGGCCACCCCCGGCCGCTGCGACTGCGCGGCAACGCCGTCGACGAGCTCAAGCTCGCCGCCAATCTCCCTTTCGGCGTGGCGGCGCCCACTTCCTACCGGCTGCAGGAACTGCAACTGCTTCCGGGGGACCGCTTGGTCCTGATCACCGACGGCATGCAGGAGCGCGCTGCCGCAGCCGTCGACCTGGCATCGGTCGTCCACGACACCCGCGCGCTGCACCCGCGAGAAGCCGTCCGGAGCCTGACCGCCGCGGTGCTCGACGCCTGCCACGGCAGCCTCAACGACGACGCCACGGTCCTGATACTGGACTGGCACGGCAATCGCAGCCGGTCGGACGAGACCGGACCAGGCACGCGGCGCTGAGCTGCGGCGGCCCTCTCCTGTCTCCCGGTTGATGACCGCACAAGCAGCGGGGCTGAGGGGCATGAGACGGGTGCCGCGGGCCGTGGCGACGCCGACCGGCTTGCGGCATGCACATCGTGCCGAGGGCCGCGGCCCGCGTCCGCCTTGGCTCAGTCCAGCGTGTCCATCAGGGCGATGACAAAGGCATCCAGCCGCTCCTCCACGGCTCGCGTGGTAGAGGACCGCAGACCCCAGGCAGGGCCGTCAGCAGCGCGGGACTGGCGCAGCACTGCGCCACGTCGAAACCTGCCGGGCCCCTGGAGGCCGCTGCCCAGTCGACGACGCCGGTGATCCGTGCAGCTGGCGGCCGCGAAGAGCGGGACTGACCCACAGGCCTTGAGGCTGCTCGGAATCCCTGACATCTGTCAGGACCGTTCCCTCCTGCGCTCTCCTAGCCTTTCGTGCACGAGCTTCCCGGTCATCCCAGTCGCAAGGAGCACCCTGCGTCTGCGCATCCGAACGGCGAAAGCCGCCTCCAAGGACAGCGGCTACCTGGCCACACTCACCGCCGGGAAGACCTATCAGGCCTACTGCCGGACGCACGGCCAGACCATCACCGACAACGGCTACACCAACGACATCTGGATCGGCTTCGGGGACGGATACAGCAGCGCCGTGTACTTCAAGGGCGACCGCTACGGCAACCTGCCGTCGTCAGACCAGTGCTGACGACGGCAGCAAGAAAGAGGAGGACCTTCATGCGACTTCACCTGCGAGTACGAGCTGCCGCGCTGACCGTCGCCGCCGCGCTGGGGAGCTTGGGCTTGATCACGCCCACGGCCTCGGCGAGCGCCCAGCACCAGTGCACGCTCGAGACGAACGCCTACTACTGCTACAACGTTTACGCCGCGAAGGTCTACGACAGTTTCGACGGCACCGGCGAGGTCGTCGGATACATGTACACCACCTACAGCTGGTTCAGTTGCCGGCTCGACAACGGCGCTTATGTAGGCGGCCCGCACCCGAACCGCTGGCTGCTGACGAAAGCGGACAACGGAGTCTGGGGATGGATGAAGGACACGTCCATCAGCTCCGAGACCAACCCTCTGATCCCCTGCAACTGACACCGAGGTCTCTCGGTATCCGCGGCAGTAACGGCAACGGCCGGGCGTTGCTACCGCTCGCTCGGCCGACGCCCTGATCTTCCGCTTGCGCGCACCCAACCCCACCACCCACGGACTGCACCGACCATTTGACCATCCCAAGGGGGAAAACAATCATGATCCATTCTGTAAGGGCCGCCGCCGCGGCCATGGCATCCACGGTCATCGCCGCCGCCGGCCTCGTCTTCGGTACGGCGGGCTCTGCCCACGCGACCGGTCATGGCGAGGGCTACTACGGTGTCTGGGCCTCCGGCGTCAATGTCCGTGCCGGTGGTGGGGAGCAGTGCTATCTGTACCCGTCAGCCGCCAACTGTCCGTCCGTGCAGACCATGGTGAGCAGCCCGGCTCAGGTGTGGGTGTACTGCCAGGAGGAGGGCGCGCAGACCGTGGGCGGCAACCCGTACTGGGTGTGGGTGCTCACCGCGAGCGGCCACCGCGGCTACATGGCCAGCTACTACATCGACAACGCCACCAACTGGATCGATGGCGTCGAGGACTGCTGACGCGGGCGTCCACAGCCGTCTGTCCTGCCTTGACGGTACGAGGGCACCGGTTCGTCAGCCGAGGACCGCGTCGGGGAGAGCGACTGCCGGCGCGGAGTCATTCGCTTTCGTCGGCATCGCGGACACGGCGTCCGCGAGAGGTCGTACGCCCGGCGGTCTGCACCCCGTTAGTCCCTCAACCCGCATTCACCACCTGTAAGCAGTGCGGAACCCGTGGCGCAGCGGACAGCAGCGGGACCTTTGTAAGCCACACCGGCAAGGTCCGGAGGGGCTTCGAGTGCAGCGGCGGGGCGAGCTGGTTGCAGGTGCGGCCCGCTCACCTCACCGCCCACGACATCTGGTTCGGCAGGGCATCTGGTTCGGCAGGCCGATGACAGCACCGGCCCGTTCCCGCCCGCACCGCAAGTTGCGCATCGGCACAACCCGTGACGGAGCCGCCCACCCCATGGTCTGCACCGCCTGGTGGCAGCCAACGTTCGCGCCCGGGTGGGGCATCCGCCCGGGCGTGTCTGAGAGGACACAGCATGGCCGATCAAATGGTCATCGAGGCACAGAAATTCATCAACTCCTACAACGTCGCCGGAATCCCGGAGGTGGAGGAGAACGGTCGCACCGGTTGGGCTGTCATGTTCGCGCTGACCCGGGCGCTCCAGCACGAGCTGGGCATCGCTGCCCTGTCGGACAGCTTCGGTCCGACGACGCTCGCCACCCTCCAGTCCCGTCACCCCGTCATCAACGCGGGCACCCGGCACGAGAAGATTCTCAAGATCGTGCAGTCGGCGCTGTACTGCAAGGGCTACGACGGCGGCGGCATCGACGGCACCTACAACGGCTCCGTCGCGGCGTCGGTCCGCGAGCTGACGCAGAACATGGGCGTAGACGGCACCTTTGCGGATGGTGTGGTGCCGAAGGTGTTCAAGGCGTTGCTGACCATGGACGCCTATGTCGTCACCGAGGGCGGCAGCGAGCTGACCCGGGCGGTACAGCAGTGGATGAACGGCCGTTATGTCGGCCGTCGGAACTTCTTCATCGTGCCGTGCGACGGTCACTTCTCACGGGACGTGCAGAAGGCACTGATGTTTGCGATCCAGTACGAGATCGGCATGAGCGACGATGTCGCGAACGGGGTCTTCGGCCCCGGCACCCAGCAGGGCATCAGGAACAACCCGCTCTCGGAGGGCTCGTCGGGCACGTGGGTGAGTCTCTTCACCGCCGCCATGATCTTCAACAAGCGCGGCGGGGTGTTCTTCACCAGCCAATTCGACGCCGACCTGGCGACACGCGTACGCAGCTTCCAGAACTTCGCGAAGCTCCCGGTCACCGGCCGCGGGGACTTCCAGACCTGGGCCTCGCTGCTGGTGTCCACCGGCGACGCCACCCGAAAGGGGACCGCGGCAGACTGCGTCACCGAGGTCACCGACGCGCGGGCGGTGTCGCTCAGGGACGCCGGTTACCAGATCGTGGGCCGCTACCTGTCGAACGTCCCCAACACCTCACTCGACAAGAAGATCAAGTCCGGCGAGCTGGGCCGGATGGCCGCTTACGGTCTGAGCTGCTTTCCCGTCTACCAGACCTGGGGCGGGGAAGCGGCCTACTTCCGTCGCGAGCAGGGAATCGCCGATGCCTTCGCCGCCATTGAGCGGGCCAAACACTACGGCTTCAAACCGGGCACACGTATCTACTTCGCCGTCGACTTCGACGCGCTCGACTACGAGGTCACCGACAACATCCTTCCGCACTTCCGTGCGATCCGGGACGTCATGAACGAGCACGGCCAGGGGTACCTGACGGGCATCTACGGCCCCCGCAACGTATGCAGCCGCGTCGCCGCCGCGGGATACACCTCGGCCAGCTTCGTCTGCGACATGTCCACAGGATTCTCCGGGAACCTCGGCTATCCGCTGCCCAGCGACTGGGCCTTCGACCAGATCTCCACGATCTCGGTGGGGGCAGGCAGCGGCCTGATCGAGATCGACAACAACATCGTGTCCGGGCGTGACGTCGGCCAGAACACCTACAACCCCGAGCAGATCACCGCAGACCTGGACGTCAGTATGGACATGTCCAGACGGAACGCCCTGCTCGCGGACGTCCAGTCGTATCTCCTCAACAACATGGGGGTGCCGGAGGAGGGCGGAAGCCAGGGCGCCCAGGCTCTCACGTACCGGTCGACCACGCAGGCGTTCGACATCCTGATGAGCTTCGACGGGCTGGTCACCCGGCTCGCGCGCACGTTCAGAATGCGCAAGGCCATCATCCAGAGCCCGCTGCTGTGGGAGACACGCATGTACAACAGCCTGGATGTCGTCGGTGACGAGGCGGTCATCGACCATTACGACGGGACCGGACTGAGTACCAAGAACGACGCCAGCACCGGTCTCGGACAGATCTTCGCCGCCACCGCCATCCGCGGCCGCAACCACTGCATCCGGGCCGGCCTGATCGGCGGCAGCATCATGGACGCCGCCAACGAGAACGATCTGTGGAACGTATGGCAGCAACTGCACAACGACCACAACTACAACATCAGCACGCTGCCCACGGTCCTGATCGAGGGAGCCGCCGACGTCGGCGTCCCCCAGCCGTCCATGACGACCAGCGAGGAGCACACCCGCCTCACGCTGGCCCGCTACAACGGCACCGACGAGCGAGCCCAGAACTACGGCAACGCCATGCTCGGCCTTCACCGGGTGTTCGAAAAGTACAACGCGCCCCTGCGCGGCCTGTGACGCACCGATCAACCCATCGCAGTCCACACTCTCAGACAGGACGGGCATGACCATCTCATCCTCACACCCGCCGCGCCGTTGCGTACTGCGCACCGGTCTCGGCCTGACCGCGACGGCGGGTCTCGCTACGCTCGCGGTCCCCTCTCCGGCGTCCGCGTCCACGCGAGCGGCCGCGGTCGGCTCGTCCACGCACCCCACCAGCGCCAACGGCTGGCCGATGGAACCGCGGGCCGACGCCTCGGGAGCCATCTGGACCCGTCCGGTGCCGGGCAGTTCGGTTTCGGTGGCCCTGCGTATCGGCGAGGCGGCCACCGTGCTCGTACATGTCATCCGCCGCTACCACTACGAGATCGACACGCTCGGCAAGGGTGAGGTGATCGGTTTTCGCCCGGCGGACGGTTCGCTGAAGGGTTACGCGACCAACCACGCTTCGGGGACCGCGGTCGCGATCCGCCCGACCTGGTACCCGGCCGGCGCCAAGGGCGGTCTCTTCCCTCACCAACTGGCCACGCTCCGCGACATCCTCAAGGAATGCCAGGGTGTCGTGGCGTGGGGCGGAGACTTCCGCCGCCCGAACGAGTCCCACTTCCAGATCGACGTGCCCCCCTCGGATGCGCGCGTGAAGCGGCTCGCGGCCAGGATCCGCAGCTGGGAGGACATACCCGGCCAGGGGGCGGGGACGCTCGCCCTGGGCGCCTGACATCGGCACAGCGGGCCTCTTCGTCCCAGCGCAGCCCCTCCAACCATCGCCGACTAGGGATGGCTGCGGCGGGGCGTCCTGCGGTACGACCACCTGATCGGAACGGCGCCGGCGTACGTGACGGTCCGGGCCGCAAGAGGCAGGGCGATGTGCCTCGAACGGGCACGAGAGCACCTGGAGCAGGTCCCATTCGTCGTTGGGAAGGTCATGGGCCCAGGCGCCGACGGGTATCTGTCGCCCGCAATGGATGGCCGCCCCGGGTGTGTTGTGGGTCTGCGTCGTCTCAGGCTGCGGTTGTCGGGGTGCCTGAGGCGGCGGTGCGACGGTATTCGGCGTTGAGGCGCTGTGCTTCTTCGAGTTGGTCTTCAAGGATGATGATGCGGCAGGCGGCCTCGATGGGGGTGCCGTGGTCGACGAGTTCCCGGGCGCGGGCGGCAACGCGCAACTGGTAGCGGGAGTAGCGGCGGTGTCCGCCTGCGGAGCGCAGCGGAGTGATGAGGCGGGCTTCGCCGATGGCGCGGAGGAAGCCCTGGGTGGTGCCGAGTATCTCGGCGGCCCGGCCCATGGTGTAGGCGGGGTAGTCGTCGTCATCGAGACGGCCGAACAGGTCGTCTGCTGTCATTGCACCTCTCTGCGGAACGTGTGGAGGGGCCCTGGTGCCGTTTGGCACCAGGGCCCCGAAGGAACTGCTACACCATCTGCCGGCCCTGATACTGCACCGGCCTTCTGCTTCCGCAGACCCGGCCGAGATGCTGCCGGGGATGCGGGGATCGCGGTTGCTTGACCGGAGACCACCTCACTATCGATGTCCTGCGGTACCCGAGGCTCAACAATTCCGCCCGGGCGATCCTGATGGCGCTCGGCTCCTCCGTTCTTCCCTCTTGATCAACACTGCCCGACAGGAACTGCGTACTGCCGGTCTTGCGTACTGCTCGTACTGCTAGGTGATGCGCACTGCCGGTGACCTGAGTAAGCGTCACCCTTCGGCAGCCAGCCCCGTCGCCCGTCGTGCGTCTGCTCTGGCTTGGAACCCCACTGCCGAACCTCCCGGTGCGCGCGTCCGCAGCCGACGCCTTCACCGAGGTGCTGCTCACTGACTTCGCTGCTGGGCACTGCGAACTGCACCAACGGGCGCCGTCACGGCGGCCCCTGATCACTGCGGGCCGCCCGGTCCGGTCGTCAGCCCCGTCGCCGTCCTGCAACAACCCTGGCTTCGGAACTCCACCACCGCACCGTCCTGCGCACTGCAACTGCTGTTACTGCTGCCTGGCAGTTCGTCTCTGCCGGGCCCCGCGGTCTCTCCGGGTTACGAGAGAAACCATAACCATGCCACCGCCCAATGTCTACTCCAGCCAACATAGATTTTCGTGCGCTCGACGGTGAGGTAATCGTCGGCGCAAGCCAACGCCGGTCGCGCCTCCTGGGCGATGACTGGAGGACGGCTCCGGTGGCCCCGCGGTGAGCGGTCGGGACGCTGCCGGACGTGGATGACCGCGCCCTCGCGGCAGAAAAGACCGTCGCGTGGTGTGCGCGCTGGGGCCCGCACCCGGACGTGGTGGAGCGCTGAAGAGATGGGCGAGCACTGCGAGCTGGTGATCCAGTCCCCCTCCGACGACTCCTTCCTCGCGGAGAGCGTGCCCAACTTCGAGGCGGACTTCCACGCGGTCCTCACCGCGGAGCAGGCCGGCTACTACAGGTCCCGCTACGCCGCTTTCGAGTACGTGCTCAACCAGATACTCGGCATCTGACTCGCGATGCACATCGCCCCGTACGGACGCCTCTACGTCGGCCGCGACGCGGTGGTGAACGACTGGATCGAGAGCGGCTTCGAGGGCATGAAGGGCCTGCGAGCGGTACGCACCTGCGTGAACCGGCAGCCCGCCGTCGCCTTCTACCTCTGGCGGAAGGGAGAGGACGCGTACCTGCCGCTGACGATCGACGTCCTGCGCGTCATCGGCGGGGCCATCACCGAGATCGTCACGTTCCACGACGACCGGTTCCCGCGGCTCGGGCTGCCGGAGCGCCTGCCGGCGGGCGGCACGGAGTAGTCCCGGTGTGGACGCTCGCGCTGCGCGCGCGTGCGGGTCACGGAGGTCGCGGCAGAGTGGTGCGACGCGTTCGGCGTCGGCACCCGCGGGCCCGTGCAGCATGCCCGGCAGGTTCATCCCCTAGGGTTGAACGTGTTCAAATTTGGTGGGAGTATCGCCTCAGCTGCTCTGGGAGCGACGATGAGGGACAAAACAGCGCGTCAAGGGGCGACCACCAAGTGGAGGTCCGCTGGGCTTATCTCGATGTCGCTGTTGTGGGCCCAGCGATTGCTGTCAGCCCTTGGCTGCCGAGCGTCGTGGGCATCCTGGATCTGACGGGCTTTACCGCCATCCTGAGTATGCTGATCTGCGGCTTTGTTCCGTCGTTGTTGTTGGGGGCGCTCCTCGGGCGTGCTCGTGCCTGCCGGCTACTGGCAGCGTGTGGCGCCGCGGGGCCGGCCCTGTGGATTCTCGACTTCACGGTCTTCAGCGATCCCGATGTTCATACATCGGAGGCTGTAGCAGTCGGTTTCGCGGGCGCTCTGGCTGTGGGGCTCATCAGCGCTCCTCTCGTGTGGGGTGCGATGGCGGGCCGGTATTGCAGTCGTCCCGGTGCGGCTCAGTGAGCTAAGTGGGGGAAGCGGATGAGGACTGTCGGCTGTCCGGACGAAGGCAGGAAGTGTCTGCCCGGCGTTCGTAGCGCCGGCGGGTGGCGGTAGCCGCCCAGTCGGGGGAGCAAGCGTTCGGCCACCTTGCACTGCCTCAGCCGGAAGAACCGGCCAATTGTGTGATCCTCTTTTTCCGTACAACTGAGCACACGCCCTGTCCGACCTGCGCAACCCGCGTGGCTGCCCAGAGGTCGGAAGGCTGCACAACCTGTGAGGGAACCGGCCAGGTGATGGCCGGTCATCGGCCCGGCCTCTCCGCCGACCGACCGAGATCGCACTGAGTGCGGGGGAGGAGTGGTGGACCAAGCGCGGGCAGCAGTGCGCCGCTCCGGCCGGCCCGCCATTTGCCGTGCTGCTCACCGTCGGCCAAGGCTCTTCCTTCATGCCCTGAATGTCCCGCACCGCTGCGTGCGCCGTTGCGGCCCTATGCGCGCGGTGGGGTCCGCTGTGACGCACGGCACGAATGTGGTGCGGACATGGTGGAATCCAGGGGAGCGGGCAGAAGGTTGGCATATACATCTGACCGTGAGCCTATGAGGTACCCGTGAACCACTCCGCCCCTGAGCAGCCCTCCGACCTCGTGGCCCGCCTGCGAGCCACCTTCCGCACCGGCCGCACCAAGCCCGTCGAGTGGCGCACGGCCCAACTGCGCCGACTGCGCGACATGCTCACGGAGAACGGCGCGGACCTGGCCGCTGCCCTCCACGCCGACCTGGGCAAGAGTGTGACCGAGGCCTACCGCACCGAGATCGACTTCACCGTCCGCGAGATCGACCACACCCTTGACCACCTTGCCGACTGGCTGCGCCCCGAGCCCGCCCCGGCCCCGGCGCACCTCGGCGCGGATGCGACGGTCTGGACGCAGTTCGACCCGCTCGGCGTCGTCCTCGTCATCGCGCCGTGGAACTACCCGGCACAGCTCCTGCTCGCCCCCGTCGTCGGTGCCCTGGCCGCGGGCAACGCGGTGGTGGCCAAGCCGAGCGAGCTGTCCCCAGCCACCTCCGCCGTCATGGCCAGGCTGCTGCCGACGTACGTCGACGCCGACGCGGTCGCCGTGGTGGAGGGCGGCGTTCCCGAGACCACGGCCCTGCTGGCCGAGCGTTTCGATCACATCTTCTACACCGGCAACGGCACGGTCGGCCGTATCGTGCTGCGCGCCGCTGCCGAGTACCTCACCCCGGTCACCCTCGAACTCGGGGGTAAATCGCCGGCCTTCGTCGACCGCGATGCCGATCTGGCCGTCGTCGCGGACCGGCTGGCCCGTGGCAAGTTCCTCAACGCCGGACAGACCTGCGTTGCCCCCGACTACGTTCTGGCTGATCCGGAGACCGCGGCGGCTCTGGAGCCGCTGCTCGCGAACGCCGTGAAGGAGCTGTACGGCAGTGACCCGGCCGCGTCCGGTGAGTACGGGCGGATCATCAACGAACGGCACTTCGACCGGCTAACCGGCCTGCTCGACTCCGGCCGCACCGTCGTGGGCGGCACGAGTGACCGGGAGGCGAAGTACCTCGCGCCCACCGTCCTGGCCGACGTCGACCCCGACGCGCCCGTCATGCGGGAGGAGATCTTCGGCCCCATCCTGCCGATCGTCACGGTCCCCGGCCTCGACGGGGCGATCGACTTCATCAACGACCGGGACAAGCCGCTCGCCCTGTATGTTTTCACCGAGTCGGACGGGACGCGGCGCCGGTTTGCCGCCGAGACCTCCTCGGGCGGCCTGGGCTACGGCCTGCCGCTCGCCCATCTCACCGTCTCCGACCTGCCGTTCGGCGGGGTGGGGGAGAGCGGCATGGGCAACTATCACGGCCGCTACTCTCTTGAGACCTTCAGTCACCGCAAGGCGGTCCTGGACAAGCCCCTGCGCTGACGCCCGTCCGAGGTCCGGCACGGTCAGCTGGCGTTCGGAGCGGCGGGTCTCGGCGCCCGTGACGCCGCGATGGCCGCTCCGCCGATGACCAGGGCACAGGAGCCTGCCCATCGTTGGTGGGCAGGTACGGACGGCGATCAGCAACAGGCGGAGCAGGATCGCCACTTCACCGGCGTCGAACATGCGAATGCGCTCGGTCGTCGTGGCGACGGCGGTCAGTGACAGGGACACACCCGCGGGTACGGCGGTGCGCAGTGGGGGGCCACCCACGCGGGCCGATCGGCGGGGGCCAGAGAACGGCCGTGAGGCCGAACGACAGGAGCAGGAACACCGACCAGAGGAACTTGCTGTTGGCGACGGCGATGAGCATGTCCGCGAAGCCCGGCAGGAACAGCGTCGTGACGCCCACGGCGCGCAGGCAGCTCTACCGGCGGGTCCGCTTCGTGGCGAGGTCGTCGGTCGCGGGCAGGAGGTCCACATCGGTCACCGTGGGAAATGAGGTCGGCTACGCCTCGGCCGATCGCCCGCGGCAGACGCGGGGACCGCTTCACCGGCGGTCCCCGCGCCTGGTCATGACACAAGTGGAAGTCGTCAGTTAATACGGACGATCTTCCAGAGCTGGTCGTCGACACTGACATTGTTCCACTGCACGACGGCTGCACCGTTGGCGGTGGAGGACTGCGCGACGCCGGCGACGAGGGTGCTGTTCACGTTGCGGAGTTTGTAGTAGCCGCCGCCCGCGTCGGTGAGGTTCCACTTCTGGGAGTCGGCACTGGAGGCGGTGTTCTGGACGAGGGCCGCACCTGCGGTGCTGGAGGAGCCTTGGATGTCCAGGTTGAGTTTGCTGTTGACGTTCTTGATGGTCCAGGCGCCGCTGCCCGCGGACTGGAAGGTGAAGAGCTGGCAGGCGCAGGCCGTGTTCTGCCACTGGTCGGCTGCCTTGCCCGCAGTGGTGGACGAGGCGGGGATCTCCAAGTACTTGCCGCTGTTCTTGTTGACGAGTATGTACTGGCCGGTGGCGAGGGGCGGCAGGGCGCTCTGGGTGAGGTTCCAGCGCTGGCAGGCGCAGCCGGTGGCGGCCCACTGCCCGGCGGTGGTGCCGACGGTGGAGGAGGCGTCGGGGATCTCCAGGTGCTTGCCGGTCAGCCGGTTGATGAGGGAGAAGCCACCGGCGGGGTGCGGGGAGACCGCCCACTCGTGGTCGACGGTGCCGTTGTCGTCCCACTGGAGGATCTTGGCGCCGTCGGCGGTGGACTGGTTCTGCACGCCCAGGACCTTGCCGCTGGCCACGTTGAAGATCTTGAAGTAGCCGGAGGGCTGCTGGTCGAACCGCCACTTCTGGTCGCTGGCGTTGTCGGCGTTCTGCTGGGTGGCGTAGGTGCCGTTGCTGGTGGAGCCGCCCGCGATGGTGAGCAGCTGGCCGCTGCCCGCGTTGGAGACGGTGTAGGTGGCGCCGTCGGAGATGCCGCCGCCCAGGTCGATCGTGCTGTAGGTGACCGGGTTGGAGAGGTTGCCGCCTCCGCGTCCGGCGCTGAGGATCAGCAGGCTGTGCCCGTCGGGCAGGGACGTCATGCCGCGGCTGTAGCCGCCGGCCACGTTGGCGTTGATGCGCGTCCAGGTGTTCGCGGCGCCGTTCTGGGTGTTGATGAACAGGTCGTCGGCGCTGTTGGCGCTGACCGCGAGGGTGCCGTTGGGCCCCCCGGTGGGCAGCCAGGTCATGTAGGGAGCGCTCTGGGGTACCACGCCGTCCGTCGTGCGCAGCGGGATGCCGGTGACCGAGCCGAACGCCTCCGGGTCGGTGGAGATCTTGTAGTAGACGGAGAAGTTCCCCTCCGGGGCGCCGCCGTACTCGTACGACAGGACGTACTTGCCGTTCGGCAGCTTCGCGACGGTCGGCATGCCCGGGCGGTTGCTGAAGGTGGGCATCGCCACGTCGTCGACGACCGCGCCCCAGGTGCGGGCGTCCGTGGAGACCTGGTGCACGATCTTCTGGCCGTGGTCGGGGTCGCGCTGGTCGGAGTAGTAGACGATGAGCTTGCCCCCGGAGACGAGGAAGAACGGCTCCCAGACCGGGGTGCTCCCGTTCGTGTCGAAGGCGGCCCCGCCGGTGGCGATGTTGCTGACGAAGCTCCAGGTCTGCCCGCGGTCGGTGCTGGCGTACAGGTCGATCTTGCTGCCCGACCGGTCGGAGGGCACCGAGTCACCCGCGGCCAGGATGGTCCCGGCCGGGAAGTCACCGATCGCGGTGGGCAGTTCGAACAGTTCGGGCTGCCAGCGCATGCCCCAGCCGTTCTGGGTGTCGGCGACGTCGGAGATCCTGCTCCAGGAGTTGCCGTTGTCGGTGCTGCGGTAGACCGGGAAGACGGGCGTGCCGGAGGTGTACTGCTCGAACGTGGCCAGCAGGGTGCCGTTGGCCGATCCGTTCTGCTGCAGGCGCAGTGCCCGCGGATACAGCGAACCGGGCGAAGGCGCACCGGACGGTGGGGTGTACATCGTCTGCGAGGGACGGGAGAGGGCCTGCGCCCGCCCCGCGGCGGGCAGCAGAATCGTCGCCGCGGCGACAACCAGCGCCAGAAGCAGGAACAGTGCAGTGGAGGGGCGGGAACGTCGAGCGGCGCCGGGTCTGACGACCGACAGTGCAGGGGACATGTGCTGCTCCCAGGACAGGGAAGGGATGGTGTGGTGTGGTGCGGTGCTCGCCGCACCTGACGCGGTCCGGGTGGGAAACGGCGAGCCCGTGGGGCGCGCCACCGCGTAGGAGAACGGAGGCGGGCGCGGCAACGGCGATCGAGCCGGCCGGCGAGTGGCAAAGCGGTGCCCGGGTGTGCGGATGCGCTCCCTGCCGGGGTCGTTCTCAGACGGTGCGCCGGTCCGTCTTGTCCTGGTGGGACGGCGGAGGCGCGGTCGAACCGCGGACGACGAGTTCGACCGGTAGGTCGCTCGCCTGCGGCAGGTCGGTGTCGGGCTTCTCCATCGCGTGCACGAGAAGGCGGATGCCTTCCCGGGCCGCGGCTTCGAACGGCTGACGCACAGTGGTCAGGGGAGGAGAGACGTAGGCGAAAACCGGATTGCCGTCGAAACCGACGACGCTGACGTCCTCCGGCACGTGCCGCCCCGCCTCGCGCAGGGCGTGGATGAGACCGATGGCCATCTCGTCGCCCGCCGCGAAGACCGCGGTCACAGAACGGTCCGAAGCGAGCGCTCGGCCAACGGCGTGGCCGGACGCGGCCGACCAGTCACCATTGAGGAGTGGCGGCTCGTACGCGCCCCGCGCGGCCAGTGCCGCCCGCCACCCCTCGATACGGTCCTTGGTGGCGTACCAGCGCCGCGGGCCGGCGAGGTGATGAACGGTCGCATGCCCCAGATCCAGCAGATGCTCGGTGGCCGCCCGCGCCAGCGCGTGGGCGCCCACACCCATGGTCACGGTCCGAGCGGCGGTGAAGGCGGGCGGTGCCCCCAGGAAGAGGACCGGCACGTCGACGCGGAGGCCGACATCTCCCTCCACGACGGGTTCGGAGACGACGACGCCGTCCACTCCCTGCTCGAGCAGTGACTCCACTGCGCCGGCGATGCCCGCCGGGTCTCCGTCCGGCGTGTTGACCACGCGCAGCGCGTATCCCGCTTCGCGTACGGTCCGCTCGATGTGCACGAGGAGGGAAGCGGTTCCGTAGCCGGCGGTCCCCAGGGCGACCACGCCGATGGAGCCGGTGCGCCCGGAGGCCAGTGTGCGGGCAGCCTGATTCAGCCGGTAGCCGAGTTCCTCAGCGGCTGCGAGGACCTTTCGGCGAGCTGCGTCGGAGACGTAGGGCTCGTCGTTGAGGACGCGGGAGACCGTCTTGCGCGACACCCCGGCCAGCCGGGCCACGTCCGCACTGCGCGGCGCGGAGGAGCTCTCGCTCGAGCCAACCGTTGGTGCCATGAAGTCTCCCGAGGGTCACACATCTGCATCGAACGAGGTCAATCATATGACCGCGCGGTCTGACCGCGTGGTCATGTCTACGTAGCCGTGAGCCGTACGTCAAGAGTTGCTGCGGTCTCGATTCCGACGGGCGGCTGCGGATTCGGCGGTGGACGACCGTTCGGCGACGCAGGCCCAAAGGCCGGTACAGGATCTCTCCTGAAATGCATATAGGCTGGTCAGAGGTCAGATGATCAGGCGCTGGCCCGCTCACGCAAGGGGCCGTCGTTTCTCGTCTTGCCGCAAGACACCCGACTTCCCGGCAGGTGTGGTCGGCTCTGCGCCTCGGCCGGAAAGGCTTGACAGCGACTCGCCGGAGCGTTCAGTCTTCCTCGCAACCACCGGTCGACTTTGTTCGATCGTGTTGAGTCTTGGTCGCGTGGGCGACCGCTTCCCCGTCACACCCTCGGGCCGACGTGCCGCCTGCGCACGACCGCCCCGTCAGGAGCCGAAATGCACTCTTCCTCCCTCGGTCGCCCCATGCCTTCTCCCGGCCGCCGCACCGTGCTGCGCGGCGTCGCCGGTGCTGCGGCCCTGGGCGCCGGCATACCCCTGCTCAGCGCCTGCGGCGGCAGCGGCGCCGCTGCCGACCCGAAGACGGTCACCCTCGGCTCCAACGCCTCCGACGCCGTCCCGAAGAAGGCGTTCGCCGAGATCTACGCCGCGTTCACGAAGAAGTCCGGGATCACGGTCGACGTGAACACCAAGGACCACAACACGTTCCAGGAGCAGATCAACTCCTACCTCCAGGGCACCCCGGACGACGTGTTCAACTGGTTCGCCGGCTACCGGATGCAGTTCTTCGCGGCCAAGAAGCTCGCCACCCCCATCGACGACGTGTGGCAGAAGATCGGGGTCAACTTCCCCGACGCGATGAAGGCGCTCAGCAAGGGCGAGGACGGCAAGTACTACTTCGTGCCGATCTCCACGTCCATCTGGGGGGTCTTCTACCGCAAGAGCGTCTTCCAGCAGCACGGCTACACCGTCCCCACCACCTGGGACCAACTGGTCGCGTTGTGCAAGCAGATGAAGAAGGACGGCATGGTCCCGATCGCCTTCGGCGACAAGGACGCCTGGCCCGCGCTCGGCACCTTCGACCAGATCAACTTCCGCACCAACGGCTACGACTTCCACGTCGAGCTGATGGCGGGCAAGGCGTCTTGGACCGACGCCAAGGTCCGCACCGCCTTCGACCACTGGGCCGAGCTCCTGCCCTACCACCAGGACGGCGCCGTCGGCCGCACCTGGCAGGACGCCGCCCAGACCCTCATCTCCAAGAAGGCGGGCATGTACCTGTTCGGCAGCTTCGTGGCGCAGCAGTTCACGAACAAAGCCGATCTGGACGACCTGGACTTCTTCGCGTTCCCGGAGATCAATCCCGCGTACGGCCAGGACACCGTCGAGGCCCCCACCGACGGCTTCATGCTCTCCAAGGCCCCGAAGAACAAGGACGGCGCCCTCAAGTTCCTGGAGTACCTGGGCAGTCCGGAAGCCGAACAGATCTACCTGAAGTCCGACCCGAGTCTGGTCGCCGCGTCCTCCAAGGCCGACACCTCCTCGTACACCGCGCTGCAGAAGAAGGCGTACGCGACGATCTCCGGCGCCAAGCACCTCACCCAGTTCATGGACCGCGACAGCCGGCCGGACTTCACCTCCACGGTGATGCAGCCCGCGTTGCAGAAGTTCGTCCGCGACCCCAAGGGCGTCGACGGCCTGCTGGCGTCGATCGAGCGTCAGAAGAAGACGATCTTCGCCTCCGGCTGAGACAGACCCTCCTTCTGAAGCGGATGAACACCGACACCATGAGTTCCGAAACGATCACGAAGACCCCGGAGGCGGCCGCCGTGCCGCCTCCGGGCACCGCATCCCCGAAGAAGCGGGCGGTGCTGGGCCATCGGCGCCTGCTGACCCGCCGCGACCGCATCACGCTCGGCCTGATGGCGGGCGTTCCGACGATCCTGCACGTGGCCCTGGTGTGGCTGACGGCCCTGGCCTCGATCGCCCTGGCCTTCACCACCTGGGACGGCATCGGCTTCGGCTCCATCAAGTGGGTCGGGCTGGACAACTTCCGGGAGCTGTTCACCAGCAACCCGCAGTTCTGGCCCGCCGTCGAGCACAACGTCGTCTGGTTCGTCGTGCTCATCCTGATCCCGACCCCGTTCGGGCTGTTCCTGGCCGTCCAGTTGGACAAGCAGATCCGATTCAGCCGGGTCTACCAGACGGCGTTCTTCCTGCCGGTCGTGGTCTCCATGGCCGTCATCGGCTTCGTCTGGCAGCTGGTCTACAACCCGGACACGGGCCTGATCAACAGCCTCATCGGCGCGAACGAGCCCGGCCACTACATCGACTGGATCGGCGACCCGGACCTGAACCTGTGGGCCATCCTCATAGCCGCCTCCTGGCGGCACGCCGGCTACATGATGATCCTCTACCTGGCCGGTCTGAAGGGCGTTGACCCCTCGCTGCGGGAGGCGTCCGCACTGGACGGCGCAAACGAGTGGCAGACGTTCAAGAATGTCGTCTTCCCCACCCTGCGCCCGACCAACACCGTCGTCCTCGTCGTGACGATCATCGAGGCGCTGCGCGCCTTCGACCTGGTCTTCGTCTTCAACAAGGGCGCTCAGGGCACCGAGCTGCTCTCGATCCTGGTCACCAACAACATCATCGGGGAGTCCAGCCGCATCGGGTACGGCTCGGCGATCGCCGTGGTCCTGCTGGTGATCTCCCTCGTCGTGATCATCCCGTACCTGATCGCGACCTTCCGGAAGGAGCGGAGCGCATGAGCACAGTGAGCGCGCTCGAGAATCAGCGCACCCCACTCCGGCCCGCCCGGGTCCTGCTGCACACCTTCCTCGTCGTCACGGCCCTGGCCTGGCTGGCCCCGCTGCTCTGGGCCCTGTTCGCCGCCATGCGCCCCTATGCCGAGACCAGCGAAAAGGGCTATGTCTCCTGGCCCGACAAGCTGAGCCTGGACAACTTCACCAACGCGTTCGAGCAGTCCGACATGCTGCACTACTTCGGGAACACGCTGTTGGTAGCCATCCCGGCGGTGCTGCTGACACTGCTGCTGTCGTCGATGGTCGCCTTCTACGTCAGCCGCTTCGACTTCCGCGTCAACCTGTTCCTGCTGCTGGTGTTCACGGCGGGCAACCTGCTCCCGCAGCAGGTCATCATCACCCCGCTGTACCGCCTGTACCTGCTGATCGACCTGCCCGGCATCACCATGAGCGGCAAGCTCTACGACTCCGCGCTCGGCCTGGTCCTCATCCACGTCGCGTTCCAGTCCGGATTCTGCGCCTTCGTGCTGAGCAACTACATGCGCTCCCTGCCGCACGAGCTGACCGAGGCCGCCCTGGTCGACGGCGCTTCCGTCTGGCGGCTGTACTGGCAGATCGTGCTGCCGCTGTGCAAGCCCGCGATGGCCGCCCTCGCCACCCTGCTGTCCATCTGGATCTACAACGACTTCTTCTGGGCCATCGTCCTCATCTCCACCGGCGAGAACATGCCGATCACCTCGGCGCTGAACAACCTCTCCGGCCAGTACTTCACCGACCCCAACCTCGTCGCCGCCGGCGCCCTGCTCACCGCGATCCCGACCCTGATCGTGTACTTCGCGCTCCAGCGGCAGTTCGTCAGCGGCCTGACCCTGGGCGCCAACAAGGGCTGAAGCAAGCCACCCACTCGTTCCCACACCTTCCGGAGTACTGCCAGTGAGCACCGAACGCCGTCTTCGCCCGCCCGGCCTCGCCTACGGCGGCGACTACAACCCCGAGCAGTGGCCCGAGGAGGTGTGGGCCCAGGACATGGCCCTGATGCGCGAGGCCGGGGTCACCATGGTCAGCGTCGGCATCTTCTCCTGGGCTTTGCTGGAGCCGTCCGAGGGGGTCTACGACTTCTCCCGCATGGACAAGATCCTGGATCTGCTCCATGAGAACGGCATCGCCGCCGACCTCGCCACCCCCACAGCGGCCCCGCCCGCCTGGTTCTTCCACGCCCACCCCGAGGCGCTGCCGGTGGACAGCGACGGCCGCAGACTGTCCTACGGCAGCCGCCAGACGTTCTGCCCGTCCAGCCCGGCCTACCGCACGGCGGCGCTGCGCATCGCGGGCGCGCTGGCCGAACGGTACGCCGACCACCCGGCCGTTGTGATGTGGCACGTCCACAACGAGTACGGCTGCCACAACTCCGCCTGCTACTGCGACACCAGCGCGGCCGCCTTCCGTAAGTGGTTGAAGGCGAAGTACGACAACGACCTGGACGCCCTCAACGAGGCCTGGGGCACCGCCTTCTGGAGCCAGTGGTACCACGACTGGGAGGAGATCCTCCCGCCCCGCGCCACCGGAGCCGACCCCAACCCCACCCACCGGCTGGACTGGCGCCGCTTCTGCTCGGACGAACTGCTGTCGCTGTTCACCGCGGAACGTGACGTGATCCGCCGCGCCGCCCCGGGTACCCCCGCCACCACCAACTTCATGGTGATGCACAACTTCGACGCCCTGGACTACTGGCGCTGGGCCCCTGAACTGGACGTCGTCTCCAACGACCACTACCTGCGCTCCACCGACCCGGAGTCGGAGATCGACGTCGCGCTCTGCGGCGACCTGGTGCGCTCCCTGGCCGGCGGACCGTGGCTGCTGATGGAACACTCCACGGGAGCCGTCAACTGGCAGCCAGTCAACCGGGCCAAGAACCCCGGCGAGATGCGCCGCAACGCGCTCGCCCACGTCGCGCACGGCGCCGACGGCATCGCCTATTTCCAGTGGCGGGCCGCCAAGGCGGGTGCCGAGCAGTGGCACTCGGCGATGCTGCCGCACGCGGGCACCGACAGCCAGATCTGGCAGGACGTCGTCCAGCTCGGCGCCGACCTGCGCGCCCTCGCCGAAGTCCGTGGCAGTACCAGCCCCGCCCAAGTGGCCATCGTCTGGGACTGGAACGCCCGCTGGGCCATGGAACAGCCCTGCCAGCCCAGCGCCGAACTCCGCTTCCAGGACCTGGTGCGGCACTGGTACGCACCGCTGTGGGAGGCCGGGGTGGCGGTCGACTTCATCCACCCCGACACCCCCGACCTCGACCGCTACCGGCTCGTACTCGCCCCCAGCCTGTATCTGGTCGACGACGCGGGTACGGCCAACCTGACGGCGTTCGTCGAGCGCGGCGGCACCCTGGCGGTGGGATTCCACAGCGGTGCGGTGGACGAGAACTGCCACATCCGCCTGGGCGGCTACCCGGGCGCCTTCCGGGAGCTCCTCGGAGTGCACTGCGACGAGTTGTTCCCCCTCCTGCCCGGCGTACAGGTAGCCCTGACCGGCCAGGTCCCGCAGGACGCGACCGCTGACCTGTGGACCGAACGCCTGCGGCTCACCGGGGCGGAGGCCGTCGCCAGGTACGCGGACGGACCGTTGGCCGACGTGCCGGCCATCACCCGCCATGCGTACGGCAACGGCACCGCCTGGTACATCGCCACCCACCCGGACCCCACCACCCTGGCCGCCCTCCTGGAACGCATCCGCAGGCAGGCGGGCGTGCGCCCGGAGCGGGAAGTGCCGCCCGGCATCGAGGTCGTCAAGCGACGCGGCACGGACGCCGACTACCTCTTCCTGATCGACCACGCCGGCCGCGGAGCCGAGATCCCCGCCGATGGCGTCGAACTCCTCACGGGGAAACCGGTGGTGGGCTCGGTCACCGTCCCCGAGGGAAGCGTCGCCGTCGTCCGCGAGCCGCTGCCCGGACCGAGTGCCGAGTGAGGTTGGCCCTTTGTGAGGTCGTTGTCGCGGTAGTGGTCCCACAGTTCCAGGGCTTCGGTCGCGTAGCGGCGGAAGCGGTGGCCGTGGTCGGTCAGCGCGACGCCGTGCGGGCCGCGGTCAAGGAGCCGGTGCCCGGTGGCGGCCTCCAGCCGCTGCATGGTACGGGACAACGTAGCGGGGCTGACGTGGCAGTCAGCCGCAGTTCGGGTGAAGCTCAGCGTGGAGGCGAGATGGAGGAAGAGCCGGTACTGGTCGTGGTCCTGCATCTTTCACCTTCCGGAACGTCATGCTGCGTATGTTGCTGTTGCCGCTGGATCTGCCGGACCCTACAAAGGGGTCATGCCACGAAGTGACACGACCCGCCCACGCCCCGCATGGTTCTTCCGCGAGTACGAGCCTGTTGGCATCGACCTCGGCAGCCCGGCCGCGGTGGCCGCCTACGACCGCAACCAAGGCACCGACCCGGATGCCGACGACGCACTACTCGACCGACTCGGTGTCGTCGCGGGCAGCCGCCTTGTCGACCTGGCCTGCGGCACCGGCTCACTGGTGGTCCAGGCGGCACGACGCGGGGCCGAGGCGCACGGCGTCGACGTCTCGGAGGAGATGCTCGCCTTCGCCCAGGCCAGGGCGGAACGGGTCGGTGCCAGCGCAGGCTGGCACCGAGCGGGGTTCTTGGACTACGTCCACCGCGCGGGGCATGCGGACGTGGTGACCACCAAGTCGGCCCTGCATCAACTGCCGGATTTCTGGAAGCAGCAGGCGCTCCTGAACGTGGCCGTCATGCTGCGGCCAGGCGGCACCTTCTACCTGTGGGACGTCATCTTCAGCTTCCCACCTGCCGACTTTGAAGAGCGTCTGCAGCGATGGATCGAAACCGCAGGACGTCCTGAGGACCAAGGCTTCACCCGGGCGGACTTCGAGGCGCATGTCCGGGAGGAGTTCTCCACCTACGCCTGGATCCTGGAGGGCATGCTGGAGCGGGCCGGCTTCGAGATCGTCTCGCATGCGCCCCGCACGCCGACACACGGTGAGTTCGTCTGCCGCCGCCGGTAGCTGCTCTGCATCTGGTGCAACCGAGCATCCTGGCTGGTCAGGTGCCGTGTCCAGCGGATGCCCGCCCCAGGCTGACTGTGTGCACGAGTTACTCGTGACCGTCGAACACAGCGCGGTTCGGGTGCCTCCCACTCTTTGCGATCAGCCGTCGCCGTTGCCAGACCGCGCCGAAGCAGGCGATCACGGGCTCGGACGCTCACGCGGCGGCCTGAGCACGAGAAGTCCATCTCGCCGGCGGCAGCCATGCACGGCCCCCGGCCCCAGGTGGGCTCACACAATGAGCCCCCTGGGGCCCATGCCGGTGCGCAAAGAACCGCCAGAGTGGCGTCCGTAGGCCCACCAGGGACATCCCCTAATTGTCACCATGGGTGGACGCTGACCTGCGCCTTCGAGTCGGCGACGCACACTTGTCGTCACTAGGTCGGCGCGCAACATGTCTTCCAACAGTGCGGGAAGCGCAGTTACTGTCACCGGGTTCGGTCCTTCCGGTCCACCGCGCCCAACTACAGGAGGTCACCCGGTGGCGACCAGCCGGCGCCGAAGCTCCTCTTTCGAGACGTCTTCCAAGTGGGTCAGAAATACCCACATGTGACCCGAAGGGTCCTTGAGGATGACGGTGCGGTCACCATGAAACATATCTGTCGGCGGCTGGAGAATCTCGGCGCCGGCAGCCTCCGCGCGCTCCGCCAAGCTGTCCACGTCCGGCACAAAGACATGCAGCGTGACCGACGTTCCTCCACCGAGCGCGGCCGGTGCGGCGAAGGAGCCGACCTCCGCCTGGTCCGCGCTGGCGTCGCCCAGCATCAGCGCCGACGGCCAGGAAGTGCTCGATAGCGGGACGAATCTTTGATCCTTCTCTTGCCGCGATCTACGGGATTCGGACCCGGGCAGGCCCCCTTTTTCGCTGCCCCGCATGTTCACCGAGTCGATCGCGCACCTTGACCAGTCCAGCTCCCCTCGGGCGGCGACTCTCCAGAACCAGGCGGTGGAGCCTGCGCCACACCCGGGCCCGGCTCCACTCGGTGGGTCGCCGATGCGCGGTTGGATCCCGGACGGCCCGAATGCCGACGGCAGTTGGCGCCATATACAGCCAGTCGTGGCCACGAACACGATGGCCGCCAACGCCTGCCGGTCTCCATATCGGCGTAGGCCACCGCCCTGGGGCCGCGCTGGAGGGGCTGGTACCACTCGTAGAACAACTCCTACAAGACTGGTCCCGTGTGTGGTCGACTCGTCCCACGTCAGGGCCCTGAATGGGGGCAGCACACAGCCCCCTCGCAGGTCGACCGTGGACGAGCCGGATCGCAACACCACCTCATCACCGACGGACACGGCACTCCGCTCGCGATCCTGCTCGGTGGCCAAGCGCACCTTCGCCTGGCTTCACGGCTTCCGACGCCTACGTATCCGCTGGGAACGACGAGCCGGCTGACTCCCCGTCCCGAGCAGGGTGGCCTTCCTGAGCGTCCGTACTCGTAGGAGCCGACCCAGGTCGCTCACCGTGTGGAGTCGGAGAGGGCGATCCAGGTGGCCATGGGGTCGCTGGCGCCGGCTCCCTGCGGTGGTTCCCGCGGAAAGGCAAGGTAGACCGGCCTGGTCCTCGATCCTCGGGTATATCGCCGGACCGTTCGCCTCGCCTGCGAGGCACCTCCGTGGTGCGATGGAACGGGGGTGGGAAGGAGAGAGCGATGATCCCACCAGCAGCGGAACGCAAGAGTGGAAGTGGAGTGGCCCCGGTATCAGTCCGCCCGCTGGGTGAGTCGGACCTGGATCGGGCCGATGAGATCTGCAGGATGGCCTTCGGGACGTTCCTCGGGGTCCCCGATCCCTTCGGGACCGTCGACTACGTCCGCACCCGCTGGGCGGCAGATCCACGCGCGGCGTTCGCGGCGGCGGTCGAGGGCGAGCTCGCCGGATCGAACTTCGCCACCAACTGGGGCAGCGTCGGTTACTTCGGCCCGCTGACCGTGCGTCCGGATCTGTGGGACCAGGGCATCGGCAGGCGTCTGATGGAGCCTGTCATGGACTGCTTCGACGCCTGGGGGAACCAGCACCTCGGCCTGTTCACCTTCTCGCACAGTGCCAAGCACCTTGAGCTCTACCGCCGGTACGGTTTCTGGCCTCGATTCCTCACAGCCATCATGAAGAAGCAGGTCGCAGACGGTGCCGCAGTCCCCGGCCGGGTGCTCTATGGCGAACTGCCCGCCGCCGAGCGGCCCGACGCGCTGAGCCTCTGTCGCGCACTGACCGGAGCCGTGTACGAGGGCCTGAGCCTGGAACGCGAGATCGTGGCCGTGCACGCGCAGGGACTCGGTGACACCATCCTGCTCCATGGTGCTGGCTCCGAGCTCGATGGCCTGGCCGTCTGCCACTGCGGAGCCGGGTCGGAGGCCGGCACCGACGTGTGCTTCGTCAAATTCGGCGCCGTACGTCCTGGTCCGGAGGCCGCCGACCGGTTCGAGCGACTGCTCGACGCGTGCGAGCGGTCGGCCGTCGAGCGCGGACTGGGGGAGTTGGATGCCGGAGTGAACCTGGGCCGCCCGGATGCCTACCGGCGCATGATCGACCGCGGTTTCCGCACTTGGTTGCAGGGCGTGACCATGCACAGGCCCAACGAACCCGGATACAGCCACCCCGACGCGTATGTGATCGACGACTGGCGCTGAGACCACCGCCGCGCTCGACCGGCTAGGAAGGCCCGGTGCTCTCAGAACCCGTAGACACTCCGAGCCGGTGCCGACGGCAAGACGCCTCCCGGACCACTTTGACGCTGTCCGCCCTCGCGGACAAAGCCGCGTCCGTCAAGGTCACCGCCGGACACTACCAACCACGTTCACCGATCCTGATGTGGCTATGAAGACGTCGAGGCAGATCATTCTGTCAGGAGCGCTGAGTCTGCTTCTGACAGCTGTCGTGCATCGGCCCAGTAGACAAGTTTATCTCGGTCGTGAATTCGGTGCAGCTAAACGCGATGTTGAACAACCTCACGTCCTTGAATTCGACCTTCAGGCCCGCTCGTCCGCCGTCTTGCCGGAGATAGCGGCCGCGATGGCCTCCGCGACCAGCTTGTGCGGGTCGGTGTCCGTCGCTCCGGACTCCTGTGTCGCCAGGATCGCGGCCGCGTGGGGACGCGCAGCCGCGGCTCTTCGTTCTGTTCGGCTCCGACGTCGCACGACTGGCGGCCGGGCGGTGTGGCACTGGCCACGGACGAACCGCCCGGCGAAGGGGTAAATCGGATATCGCAGGCCGGGATAGGCCGACCGCAGTCAAGGGGTGATCCCGCAGGGTGGTGCCCGCCCCGTGCGCACTGTGGATGTGCGCGGGGCGACCGACAGTTGCCCGCCCTGGCCCTCCGGCCAGAGGAAGCAGGACACCGTGCCCGCACCCGAATCCACCGCTCTTCTACACAAAGGCCGTGATCGCGGACGGCGCCTACCTGGGCACCGGGCTGATCGTCCCGCACCGCAAACGAGCCGGACGCCCCCTCCTGCGCGGCCAGGAGGAAGACAATGCCGAACACCGGCGGGTGCGGGCCCGCGTCGAGCACACCTTCGCCCGGATGAAGAACTGGAAGATCCTGCGCGACTGCCGCCTACGGGGCGACGGCCCACACCACGCCGTCCAAGCCGTCGCCATCACGCACAACCTCGCCATGACCGGGTGAAACAGCAGGCCAGCCACCACCCAGACATGCCGCCACCCAGCCTTCTGCAACACCCTTTAGCCCATTCTGCGCGGGATCGTTCTGCCTCGGGCGGGGTTCACGCTGACTCCTCGGCCGACGACAACTCCCGGCGCCGGAAAGTACCCGCGGCCAGAGTCAGAGGGCCGATCAACAACACGAGCACCGCGACAGCGCCAAGCGCGACCGGCAGACTGGTCAGCTCGGCGACCCCACCCACCATGGGAGGGCCGAGCAAGAACCCGCTGTAGGCAAGGGTTGTCGCAAACGCAACCTCGCGCTCACCACCGCTCCCGTCGGCCCGTCGCCCGGCCGCGCCACTCAACTCCATGACGACGGGAGACGCGTACGCCAAACCGATACCAGCGACAGCGAAGCCGGTGAAGGTGAGCGCCGGCGACGGCGCCATGACCCCGGTGGCCAGCCCCAGCCCACCGATCGCCGCACCCCCGATGAGCATCCGTGGTGCGCCCCAACGACGCTGGATCGCCTCACCGCACAAGCGGGTGCACGCCATGGTGATCGAGAAGCACGAGTAGATCAGGGCGCCGGTGGCCTCGCTGAAACCGCGCTCCTGCACACCGAACAGTGCCGACCAGTCCGCGGTCGCTCCTTCGGCTATCGAGGCACACAGTGCCACGCCGCCGAGCAGCCACAGCACGGGCCGCCTGAACGGTGCCCGCCCGGCGCGCCCGCTCTCTGCGGGCACCCTCAGTAGTTCCTCGACGGGGATCCAGCGGGCGATGCCGACGGTGACGCCGCCGCAGATCACCGCGACGATGACGAAATGACGGCTCGGTGCCCACCCTTGTCCGGCCGCGACCGCAGCGCCGACCGAACCGGCCAGCGTGCCGAAACTGAAGGCCGCGTGGAACAGCGGCATGATGGCCCGGCCGGTCCGCCGGGTCGCTGTCACGCCGGCCACGTTCATCGCCACGTCCATCACGCCGACCATTGCACCGAGCACGATCAGCAGCAGGCCGAGCGTCGCGGGCGACCTCGCCAGTCCCAGAGCCGGAAGCATTGCGGAGCCGGCAATGCCGGACACCGTCATCACGACGCGAGCGCCGAACGCCGCGCACAGCCGACCGGCGAGAATCGAAGCGGCGATCATACCTACGCTGGCACCGAGCAGGGACAGCCCCAGCGCACCCTCGTCCGCACCGATCTGCGCGCCCAGCCCCGGCACCCGAGGGGCCCACGAGCCAAGCAGCGCGCCGTTGAGAACGAACGCACCGAGTACCGCGATGATCCCCGGGTCCCGGCCGCCGGCTCGGTCCGGATGGGTACCGGTCATTGTCAGCTCCGTCCCGGCCCGGTCTTGGTCGAGCCACGATCGGCCCGGCGCCGTGCACACCTGCGGAGATCTGTGTGGATCACGCCGATGAAACCGAGCGTAGGTGCGCCGGAACACCGTCCGGCCGCGATGGCAGGTCCGCGCCAAGAAGATGGCTGATTCACGCCAAGCTGTTGCGGCGCAGAACGAGGTGGAAGGCGATCGACCGCACCCACTGCGCGCCCCACGGGAGACCCACCAGCACCTGTGCGACGCCTGCAAGCAGCGGGCCGTCACCGCCGAACGCCAAGCCCAACAGCCCGCGCCGGAGCACCAGGAGCAGGACCAGGCCGTGCCCGAGCAGAAGGCCGGCGGCACCTGGCTCTCGCGTTTCCCCAGCTGACCCGGGCAGACCCGCGCTGTCAGTGGCGGCTGCAAGGCTGAACGGATGGACCGTGATGACGAGCAATTCCTGCGCGGCCGGATCTACGGCGCCGACCACGAACGCCCGGGCCCGAAGCCGGGACGGCGCTACGCTGAACTGGTGGGCGGGCCGCTGGACGGTTTGCTGCTCGACATCACCGGCTGGAGGCCGGAGGAGATCGACGACGGTGTCGCCCTCCTCACCGAGCTCGGGCAGTTCGGGCCTGGGGGCCGGGCGCTGTACGATCCGCGCTCCGGCGATCCGGCCCACTGGGACTGGTCCGGTGACAGCCCCTGAACACCCGCTCGGTCGGGTGAGGACACGGCAGCGGCGGAACTCTCCCAGGGGGCTGGGCGAAGCGACGTACATGGACCCGATCCGCGAGACACACGTAAGCGAGCCGGGCCTGCTCGTCGTTGACGTCGCGGCCGCCGCCGACGCCACCGTGCTGGCCTTCCAGCAGCTGCTCGCCGACCGGTGGGCGACGGCCACAGCGGAGCAGACATGGACGCGGGACGCCGTTCAGTCGGGACGTACGGTTGCGCTGCTCTCTGGACCTGCGTCAGCAGCTCACTGCCGCTGCCGTGGTCGGCCCGACCACGGAGCCGACCAGGCCCGGCCCTGACTCATGACAGGGTGCCGTCTTCGCCGAACAACGGCCCCCTGGACGTCGACGTCCGCGAGGATGCGGTGGGGCCGAGGCCGGGGCCGGGGCCGGTGCCGCCACCGTCCGGCGCTGCCGCGGGCGACGTCGACGTCGACTTCCATGACGACATCGGGCTGCACCAGGAAGGCATCGAGGGTGCGCTGCGTTCCCCAGCCTGTCGAGAACGTCCAGGCCGTCCACGGATGCGCGCCCCAGTACCTGCGCGACCTACTGAGCCCCCAGCCCCGCCGCAGCGCGCAGCAGGCGCCGCCCCAGCAGGTGCGGCCCGATCTGCTGCGCATGCTGAACGGACTGCACGACCAGCCCGCCTTCGTCCTCGGCCGCCGCAACGAGGTCCTGGCCTCCAACAACCTCCTCGACGCGATGCTCACCCCGTTCAACCACCGCCCGGCCGACGAGTGCAACCTGCTGCGCTGGATGCTCCTCGACCCCGCCGCCCGCTCCCTGTACCTCGACTGGGAACAGGTCACCTCCGAGGTCGTCGGCGTCCTGCGCGCCGAGGCCGGCCGCAACCCCCACGACCCGCAGACCGCCGAATTCGTCGCCGAGCTGCGCTCCATATCCCCCGAGTTCTGCACTTGGTGGTCCGAGCGAACCGTCATCGAACGCACCTGGGGCACCAAACGGTTTAACCCCCCCGTAGTCGGCCGCCTCGACATCACCTATGTAGCCCTCTCCCTGCCGGGCGACCCCGACCAAATCCTCATTCGTCTAGGCCGGCAAGACCGACGGCGACCTCGAAAAACTGCGCCTCCTCGCCAGCTGGTACGCCCAGTCCACCCCCGTCCCGCCACCGCCGACAAGGACACCGCCCAGCCACTGAGGGACGGGGCGGGCGAACAAGATCCCCGCCACGCGTAGGCCCACCCACGGATGTTCAGCAACGCCGAGACCTGCGCCCACATGGCCTCCTGGCGCAGTGACTGCTGTCCTGATCACTGCCGGGCTGCGAGGTAGGGAGCCTAAATTGTTCCCGGCCAGCTGAGACCAGCGCTGGGCGGTCACGGGGCTGACACCGAACTGTTCGCCGCGGATCGACGATCCCGAACTGCGGGTCGCCGGGGCGAGTCCGGCGTAAGCGGCGAGGTGGGCGGCGGACGGGAAACTGCTGCCGTCGCCGACGTCGATGAGGATCCTGGCTCCGGTCCTGACGCCGATGCCGGGCATGGACGTCAGGACCTTGGAAAGAGGGTGGGCCTCCAGCAGTTCCTCGATTCTCGTGGCGAGGAGTTTGCGCTGGCCGAGGACGGCTTGGAGGGAGCTGGCGAGGCTGGGGACGATCAGGGCGGCGGCGTCCGTGCCGGGGACGACGACGGTCTGCTCGTCGAGCGCGGTGAAGATGTCCTCGACCAGCTGCTCGGCCATCCTGGGGGCCTTCGGGCGTATCAGGCTGATCAGCCGACGCCGTCCGGCCTTGCGGATCAGGGCCGGCGAGCCACCGCGGCGTCCTGGCCGCCGAGCGCCGCGAACGTGCCCGCATCCGCAGCGAGAAAGGTCGCTCAGACCGCACCGAGCACCACCACGTCACGAGGGCGCACCCTCGCACGGCCGGATCTCGCCCACCTTGCGAATTTCCACGCCCGGCAAGCGGCCTGTGGCTTGGCTACTTTGCAGAGCTGTCAAGTTCATGGCAAACTACCCCGGCACGATGATCGACGTCTTTATTCGGCTCACGAATAGAACGTCCGATACATGGGGGGACAATGCTTAAGTCCAAGTTCGTTCGCACGGTAGCAGGGGCCGCGGGGGCCGCCGCGATGGTTGTCGCGACAGCGAGTCCGGCCTTTGCCGCGAACATGCGGGTGGAAACTATCCGCGGCTATATGACTTTCACTGACGACGGAGACGTCTTCAGGGTCTGTGACACTCTGGCGGATGGCAAGGGTGTATATGGCGCGGTTTTCTACAACTCGTATATCGCCACTAACGGCTACCAGAGAGTGATGACGATGTCCGACGGCGGCGACGCCGGATGTGGCAGTAAGGGTCACAATATCGGAAACGGTGGCAGTTATACGTTCGTTATGTGCTGGGGGCGGTACCCGACTGGTCCGTTTGAGAACCAGTTGAGCTCTCCCTGTGACTCTACTGGCGAGTTCAACGAGTAGTAGCCAGCCGGGTCTTTCGTGAGGGGTCGTCGGCTTACTGACGGCCCCTATTCGATTTCTATTATGCATGTGGTCATCGACTAAGCGTTGTCCCGTAACTGCTGGTCACGGAGCTGGCCAGGTGTGGAAACTGTGTAGCTGCTGAGTTCGCGCTCCCGGTATCGTCCGGTCTGGAGCTGAACTGGAGTGCGTGGCCGCCCCGGCTGCCGGAGCAGCCGATCTTCTACCCGGTCCTCAACGAGGACTACGCGATCAGGATCGCGCGGGACTGGAACGTGAAGCACGATGGCGCCGGCTTCGTCACTCGTTTTGAGGTCGAGTCGGAGTTCTTGAGCCGGTATCCCATCCAACAGGCGGGCGGGCAGACGATCCTCGAGCTCTGGGTTCCAGCCGAGGAGCTGGACGACTTCAACGCCCACATTGTCGGCGAGATCCACGTGGTCCACGAGTTCCACTGAGGCGGGGAAGCTTGCCGCCAGGGCAGGTTGGCCCGGTGCGATGATCCCGACGTGGCTGGTGTGATCACGGCGTCGGAGCCGTCCTGGATAGCCCCGTTCACCGGGCTGAGCCCGCGTGCCTTCGGGAAGCTGGTGACCGTGCTGCGGCGCGAGGGTGCCGACGCGGTCCGAAAGGGCCGGCCGTGGGGCCTGTCCCTGGAGGACCGGGCGCTGCTGGTTACGGCGTACTGGCGCACAAATTTGACGATGCGCCAGCTCGCCCCGTTGTTCGGGGTGTCCAAGTCCGCGACGGACCGCGTAATTGACCATCTCGGGCCGATGCTCGCGCTCCAGCCCCGCAAGCGGTTCGCCAAGGACACCGTGCTCATCGTGGACGGCACCTTGGTGCCCACCCGCGACCACACCATCGCCGAGCAGTCGAAGAACTACCGGTACTCCACCAACCATCAGGTCGTGATCGACGCCGACACCCGGCTCGTCGTCGTGGTCGGCCGACCGCTGCCCGGGAACCGCAACGACTGCAAGGCGTGGGAGGAATCCGGCGCCAAGGCCGCTGTCGGCAGGACAGTCACGATCGCGGACGGCGGCTATCCCGGCACGGGACTCGTCATGCCCCATCGCCGACGCAGAGGCGAAGAGCTGCCCGACTGGAAGGAAGCACACAACAAGTCCCACAAACAGGTCCGCGCCCGCGTCGAGCACGTCTTCGCCCGCATGAAGACCTGGAAGATCCTCTGCGACTGCCGTCTCAAAGGCGACGGAGTCCACTACGCCATGCACGGCATCGCCCGGATGCACAACCTCGCCCTCGCCGGATGAACGAGCGGGCCACACTGCGGCCAAGCACACTCGAGGTGACCGAAAGATCATTTACGGGACAGCCTTTAGGGCCCCACCGCCCACTGCCGGACTCCAGCATGCACCCATAGGCCATGCTCACCGGCTCGCCACCCGCGTCACGCCCCAGTACGCCCGGAAGCTGGCCCAATCCGCCTGGGACGGAAACCGCCGGAGCGCGGCGGTGGTCTCGTCCTCGGTCGCGTAGTACGGCGCCCCCGCGAACGCCTTGGCTTACACCCCGAAGTGCCTCCTGCACCGCCACGGCACCGGCCGCGCCCATCCGGCTCCACGGCCAGGCCTTCCATGCGCTCTCCACCCCCCTGGAAACCCGGCGGACGGTCAATTCCAGGGGTTCTAGATCCGTTATCGCGGTCCGGGGAGGCACCTGTCGCCGTTCTCCAGAACGATCTTCTCGCCCGATATGCGCCAGTAAGGTTTCCGGGGACGGGCGCAGCACGCCGGGAGTATTGAGTGAGTCGCTTGCCGCAGTCAGACGTGGCGGCTGGCACTTGCCCGCCCTGCGCTGGTGATCCACGGCGGTGGTAGGTGCCGTTCCCGCAACGGATGGGAAAACATGTAGGCGAGGCGGAGGCACGCGGCGTCTACGCGCTGGTCTACGCCCTTTCCGACAGTACGCCCGGGGAGAGTGTCATCCCGCCCGGTGACATCCGTGGAACCAGGCTGATGCCTGAGAAGCGCGGCGGTGCCTGCTGTGGCCTCGACGGAGCCGACGGGCCCAACATGGCCTGCGAGGCATGCGACCTCCCCGGGGCGACCAGGGTCGACGACTGCTCGCTCTGGCAGGCGGCGCGGCTCAGCTCGGACGCCGTACACCGCCTCCCCGTTGACGGTACCCACGCTGCGCCCCTCTTGTGGGAGGAGCTGGCAGAGAGGGGGAGAAAACGCCGCCGTTCGAGCCGGTTGCCACGTGGGGAGGACGGTTGGGGCCGAACCACTTCTGGTTGTGGAGTCCGCAGTGGGAGGCGGCAGTCGGCCAGGCGCTCGCCCACCTGCTGGTTGCCTCCCATGGGCAGCCGGTGAAAGTCCCGGGCGGTCTGACCGCGGACGTCTTCCAACGTGCGCTCGATGCCCTGCTGCCCGCAGGCACCCCGAAACGGCGCGCCGTCCTGGCTGGACCGGGACAGCCCTTCCCGGACGCGGGCGTCGACATCCTCCTCGTGCCGGTCCATCCCCAGACGGGTCATACCTGGACCCCCGCCAGCCCGACTACGTCGGCATACCTTGTACCCCTGCCGCTGGGGGTGTGGCTGTGGCTGGTCTCGCCCCAGCTCTACTCGACGGTTCCCGCATCGGGCCGCATTCCCCAAGACGTCCTCCGCGACGACCCGCTCCCACTACTCCCCAACTACCTGTTCCGGGCCGACCGGGGTACGTTCCAGCACACCTTGGTCCGCCTACCAGCCGTGCGCAGCCCGTGGTTGCGCACGATCCTCGAGAATCTCACGCAGGGAACCTCGGCCGACCTCTTCTAGCCGTCTGGCATCGAACAGGGCCAGACTCTCCGTGCCTCCCACAGTGGTCCCGGGTCCCCAGAGGCCCTTGCCGTTGCCGAACAGCGCATAGTCAGTTGCGCACTGGAGGCGTCGGTTGCCAAGGAACGGGCCCAAGTCGGGCAAGGCAGGAACCTGCATGTCCGTGGCCGGGGGGCTTACGCCGATCAACGCGGCTAACGGTATGCGGGCCGGCTGCGTCGGGCGAGGCCGCGGAACGGGTGCTCATAGCGCGCCAGCCGCCCCTTCTCCCGGATCAGGTGTTCGCGCTCGCCCGGTGGGCCCGCCCTCGGTGGTTTCTGCCGCAGCCACCTGTTCCAGGAGGCCAGCCGCGATCTGAAGAACGTCGCGCTCAGCCGGCGACAATCGCTGGCGAAGTGCCGTCGCCAGCCAGCAATTGCCGTCCCTCTGGCTTTGTTCACCAGCTTCGACAGCACTTGCTCAGCGTTTCGGGAGGCACTCCAGCCACGTCATGTTCGATGTTCACCACAAGCGGCAGCGACGCCAGCGAGCCCGGTCGGCGCCGACGCACGGCACCAAGCCGGTAGAAATCCGTTGTCGTGCCATCGCCGCGGTCGCATGCTTCAGACCGTGACCACTGAAGACGACTCCACCGATGCCACCGTCACCATGCCTGTCACCGTGCGCGATCTGCTGCCCCAGGATTTGCCAGCGTGCACCTGGTCCGGCTCGGCCACCCACCTACGTCACGTAGAGCGAGAGCTGGCGCGAGCTGCGTCGGGCGAGGTGGACTACCTGGCTGTATGCACTCCCGTGGATCTGCCGGTGGCGATCGGCGGCATCGACTACGAGGTCGCCGAGGAAGCCGGAACCCTGTGGCAGCTCGCCGTGCTGCCGGCGCTGCAGTCCTGCGGCTTGGGAACGCTGCTCGTCCGCGCTGCCGAACAGCGGATCAGGCACCGCGGGCTGCGTAGGGCCGAACTCGCGGTGGAGGAGGACAACCCCCGGGCGCGCGCCCTGTACGAGCGCCTGGGCTACGTCGCACACGGCCGCAAACCGGAAGCCTGGGACGAGGAAGGGCCCGACGGGTCGATCCGTCGCCACGAAGCGGTGAACAAATGCTGTCCGCTCTCGTGGACAGAGCCAGTCCCTCACATGCTCTCGCCGGGCTCACGTCCCGCTTCGGCGATGACGACGTTCTGGCGGCGAGCGTCCACGTTGCTGCGCGAACGACGGATGCGGCCCTGCTCCTGCAGTTCATTGAGTACGCGGGTCAGAGACTGTGCCTGTAGTCCTTCGATGGCGGCGAGTTCCGAGGGGGTCAACGCCTCACTGTGACGCAGGCTGGCCAACATCGAGGCGGCCAGTCGCGACAGGGTACGGCTACTTCCGGGCTTCTCGGCGCGCGCGAGTCGCGAGCCTCGACATGCCCCGCCGCAGCGCTTCGGCCAGGTTCAGATCCGCCTGTTGCTGCTGTTCAACCACCGCCACCCCGCCGTGCCGGGCGGGTCTCGGCGGGGCGCAGCAGCCCCGAGTCGCAGGGCGCTCGGGGTCAGTCCGCTGCGGCGGGCGAAGGCACCGATCGGCATCAGCGCGGACGGCGGCGTGGGTTCGGTGGACGGCGGAGTGGCTCGGCAGGAGGCGGCGGCGTGGGATTGGTGGTGGTACCCCGTCATCGTCGGGCTTTGAGTGACCTGAGGGTCAAGCCGGGGCGGCCGGAGGCGGTGTGATCCCGGCGGCGCGGCTGGGTTACGGTGCCGCGTATGCGTACCGAGGACGCGATCATCCGACCCCTGCTCCGGATCAGGGACGTGGCGGCGCGCGGGGCCCTGTACGGGCTGGCCGCCGTGCCCCTGCTCGGGGTGGTCTCCCTGTTCGTCGGCGACCACCACGACCGGACGACCTTCCTCGCCGTCGCCGGAGGGTTCGCCGCCGCCATGGCCGTGGTGGGGATCCTTATCGGGCTCTTCTTCTGGTGGGCCTGCGGGGGAGACATCCGGCGCTGCCGCGACTGGCGCACCGTCAGGGGCCAGGCCGGGCCCGTGACCGTCGCGGCCCCGGTCCTGCTGCGGATCGGAGTGCTGGCCCTGGTGCTGTTCCCGGGCGCCTTCGGCCTGTACCACCTCGTGGACGGCGCCGGGTACGGCAGTTGGTTGTACGGCGACTGAGCCACGCGCGCCCGGCGCGGGCGCTCAACGCGCCAGGCCACGGGCGAAGAACGGCCGTACGAGATTCGACGGATCCTCGAGCCCGAACTCAGGCGACCGCCGCCCTGAAGGATCAGTGGGACTGATCCCGGCCTCGATGAGGAGCTGCTCCAGGATGGTTCGGGGAACGGCAGTCGCCCAGTGCACCCGTGCGGCAGCCGCGCATCTTGTAGCCGTACCTCGGATCGGCAGCACCGAGAGAGTCGTGACGACCGGCAGCGGCGCGAGTACACACCGGCCTGCCCGCTCCGACGCCGGCGTCACAACTCCCACGGCAGTCGGCAGGAACAGGACGGCGGCCAGAGCTGCCCAGAGCCGGGTGCGATACGGCTGCGGTGCCGCCAAGAGCGGGGGAGCAGATGCGGTTGCGTTCATGCCCTCAGCCAGGCCGGGCGGCAGGGGTTTCGGCAGCGTGCATCCACTTGGATCGCGGGCACCACGTGCTCAGGAACACCAAGATCATCTGACCATGCGGACACGCCCTAGATGTGCTGTCCCGGGACGTTGGTGACGGGCGACACGCCGAGAGTGGTCCTTGAACGAGGCGAGGTCCTCTGGTGGTTGTGTCTCGTGCCCTTGCGCTCGCAGGCGAGGAGCGGGCTGTCGAGCGTGTGGTCGCCCACTTCGAGAGCCAGCGGTCCTTTGCGAACGGCGGCTGGCGGGGCGAGGCGCGCGAAGCGTTCGGCATCGTGGCAGCGGACCGTGTCGCCCGCGGTTAGACCGTGGCGGTGGCCCCGGACCCGGCCCCGGCCCGGCCCCGGCCCCGGCCCCGGCCCGGGGCCGGGGCCGGGCCCGGCGCGGTGGCCCGGCCCGAGCCCCTCTGCCGGCCTGCTCTACCCTCATGGGCACGGCCGGTGCGATTTTCGGCCTGAGCGGCGATGCAATCAGGTCACGTGAGTCTTGTGAACACCGGGTCATGGCCCGGACATAGGCGCTCGCACTCCCTCGGCCCAGTGGACCGCTGCACTCGATTGAATGCCTTTCAGGGAGGACCGTTGCACCACGACGAGCGGGCAGATCGGCCCGGAAGCCACGGAGAGCACCAGATCCAGCGCGAGGTGGGCACCGTCGACCGCGCGGACCGGTTCTACGGCGAACAGGTGCTCGACCGGCTCAACTCGCGAATGACGGAGTTCGTAGCCCGTCAGGAGATGTTCTTCCTCGCCACGGCGGACGGGCACGGGGAGTGCGACAGCACGTTCCGGGCGGGACCGCCCGGTTTTCTCCAGGTGATCGATGCCGCGACCCTGGCGTACCCGGAGTACCGCGGGAACGGGGTCATGGCCTCGCTCGGCAACATCCGGGAGAACCCACACGTCGGCATCTTGATGATCGACTTCTCCCAGGACCGTATCGGTTTGCACGTCAACGGCCGCGCCCGGTTGGTCACCGACGAGGCCATGCGCCGCAAGTACCCCGGCCTGCCCGTCGATCCGGTCCCGGGCCGCCGTCCTCAGATGTGGGTGGAGGTCGAGGTCGAGGAGGCGTACATCCACTGCTCGAAGCACATACCGAGGCTGGTGAAGGCACCGCTGCGGCAGAGCGTCGACGGCGGGCAGGGTGCGGCCGGGGACGGCGGGCAGGCGTGGGGCACGGACGACGTCAGGCGCAAGGGCGGCGACTACTTCGAAGCGGCGGCCCGACGACACGGGCTGGCTTCGCGCTGAGAAGGAGCACCGAGGCGGCGTTTCTCGCCGGGGTGTCCTACGCCCGGTTCCTTGGCCGTGGGCGTGGCCGTGGTCTGGCCTCGGCGGTCCGCGATCAGCCATGGGTGTCCAGGAGCGGGGATCGAGCCCTGTCCGGATCTGGCTGAGCCACTGCGTGCCCAGCCGGCGTTCGTTCGGGAATTGGTCGTTTCGGTCCCAGCGCCACGTCGTGATCATCGCCAGTACGAGGACCCGGCGTGGTGAGCACGTTGCCCGGGTGCGGCTCGCCGTGCAGCAGTTGCCCGACGCAGCCGCGCTCGCCGATCACTCGTCTGAGGCGACGTGGCGTCTCGCTGAGCAGTTCACGGTCCGCGTCGACCACGGCCGGGGTGCGGTCGCGGTTCGCCACGAGGTGTTCGGCCTGCTCGACTCGGTCCGTGAAGTGCGGCGTCGGGACGTCGAGCTTGCGCATACCCGAGTGCAGCAGGTCGAGCGCGTGGGCGTAGCCGGCCGGCACTGGCCGTGACGCCGTACGTGCCTTCCCAGCCGTGCCCGCAATGGAGGTGCGCGATCAAGTAGGCATGGCGGGTGTCCTACACGGCCGGGACGTCGGAGCAGCGCTACGCTGCCGACCTTCCCAAGATCGTCAAGGGGGCGATGTCATGACGCGCCGCGTAATCCTGCGCTCCAGGACCGCCGTCGCCGGTCCTCTGGTCGGTGCCGCCGCGTTGACCGGCTGTGGCTCCTCGTCCTCGTCCGCGGTGTCCTCGTCGTTCCCCAGGGGCGGCGGCGTACGACGAGCCGGTGCTCAAGGTGACCGGTGCTTATATACCGCAGCCGCAGCCGCAGCCGCAGCCGCAGCCGCCGCCGCCGACGTCCGACATGGCCGCCGGCTACCTCACGGTCACCAACACCGGCCGGCAACCGGACCGGTTGCGCTCGGGCTGACCCATCCGGCGGGCCGCGAGCGGCGACGGTAGCGCCCTGTGGCTTGTCGGTGCCCTGTCTGTACGGCCAGCCCGGTCAGACCGGTTGGGTTTACGGTGTTGGCGGGACGGGCTGCTGTGCGCGGCTGCGGATCCGGACGGTCAGCGTGCCGGCGTAGCCGGCGATGAGGCCGAAGACGAGCGCCGCCGACACACCTGAGCCTACGGAGACGTAGTAGAGCAGGGGCCCGCCGGTGCTGCCTTGATAGGAGAGGAGCGAGTGCCAGACTCCGCTCACCACCACGCCCAGGGTGGTGGCGGCGACGGCGCCAAGTGAGTAGGCGGGGTAGGTGACGCGGTCGAGCAGGACGGGCAGCAGCCGCAGCCCCCACCAGACCAGGGCGAGCAGCGCCACGTCGCCGAGCCGGTACAGCAGCCAGCGCCCGGGATCGGAGCCGGTGGGCAGGGTCCAGGCGCCCAGCTGGATCCACTGCCGCAGCAGATCACCAGGCTCGGACAGCCGCCCGTTGCCCGTGAACCCGGTCTGTATGCGCCCGGCCACCCGGTCGTTGGACAGGACGACGAGGGCGATGGCGACCACGGCGGTGCCCACGGTCGCGGCGAGCCGCGCGGTGGCCACGGTCGGCACAGACCGGCCAGGTGGGAGTGTCACCTCGGGCCGCAGCAGGGTCATGAGGCCGACGGCGGCCGCGGCGGCGACCAGGGCAGCGCCCACCGGCAGTTCGCGGCCCTGGGACATGGCGCTCGCCAGGCCGGGCAGCAGCCGAAACGCGGCGGAGCCGCCGGAAGCGACCATCCAGGGCGCGGACACAGCGACGGCGAGCATGGCCGCAACGATGCCCCAGCCCCACAGGGCCGCCACGGCGACGGCCGCGCGCCCGGCGCCGCGGTCCGACAGCCGGCGCAGCAGCGGCACCGCGCCGCACGCAAAGAACAAGACGAGCGCGGCGTAGCGCACCCGCATGGCGGTCTCTCTCAGGGCCGCGTAGTCCGCGCCGTGGCCGGGTGCGCCTGCGGGGTCGGTGAACTGGGCTGATGACGGAGACTCGGACGACCAGGGCATCGTCCACGCGGCCAGGCGGTTCGCTTGGTCCGGGCCGAAGAACCGTGTGGCGCCGGGCAGACTGAGTGCGTGGGCGCTGGTCCCCGCCCACCACAGCAGCCCTGCCAGCAAAAGCGCCCCGAAGACCGCGGATGCGAGCACACGCCGATACGTCATTGTCCTTCTCCCCCGCCCGCCCACACGCGCGGGCCCCCATCCGACGCCCGCCGAGACGTGCGGGCTCCCATCCGCCTAGTCGGCGGATGCATGACAACGACGTCAGATGTATCAGACATCCAGAGCGCAGTGCACGCCTGGGGGGCGGGCCCGTATCCGGGCCCTTCGCGGCCAGGGACAACCCCCAGCCTTCCCATACCTTCTGCGGCGCCACCGGGCGCGGCCCTCTGTCAACCACCGGCACGGGTGGTTGCGGCGCCCACCCGCTACGCCTGCGACGATGACCGTTCGGTCGCTGAGAGCGGCAGGGGACTGTGGGGCGAGCAGCTCCGCGCGATCGCCACAGCATGGGGCATCGGATGCCGGCGTGTTCGTGCTGGCAGGGGGTGCCGTAGGGACGTCCGCATGCGCCGAGTTCGACCTGCGCTTGTCGACGTGTTCTCGAACTCGTCCCACTCGGCGCTGGTGGCGTCGCGGTATTCGTCATCGGGGCGGAGCCGGCGGCGTGCGTTCAGGTGGGCGAGGTAGTGGCGGAAGACATCGTCGTCGCACATGGCGACGTAGCCGCGGGTGGTCTGGATGTTGAGGTGGCCGAGCAGGGTAGCGCCGATGTGCATGGGCAGTCCGCCGTTGACGAGCTCAGTGGTGAGGATGCGGCGGAAGTCGTGTGGGTGATCATGGCCGAGCGGAACGCGGGATGGTGTTCAGCGAGGTCCGTACAGCGGAGCGACCCACGCGAACCTGCACGGGGGCAACTTCCGCAGTCCCGGCTTGCTGACCTGGGAGCCGCTGGCGATCGCCCTGACGCCGACCCCCGGGTGGCGTGGACGCCGACGGCTGCTTCTCCGGCAACGCCGTCTCCGACGGCGAGCGTCTCGTCGCGTTCTACTCCGCACACCGCGTGGACCGCTCGCTCCAGCACCAGCCGGTCACCTGCGCCGTCTCCCACGACGGCGGCAGGACCTTCAGCCCGCGGGAAGAACTGCTCATCCCCGCATGGCCCGAGGGCTGCACCACGTACCGCGACCCGTACCTCTGACAGGACGGTGACGGCTGGCGAATGCTGGTCGGGGCGGGCAGGCAACAGGGGGATGTGCCTGCCCGCCTTCACACGAGACCCGCTCACGGGGGGAGCGCGCCTCACGGGGGTCGACTCGTGACCCACTGGCTACAGCGCACCGTGGGTCTCGGGTGTCACAGCCAGGGGATGCGGCTGGTCCAGCGGGTGTCTGCCCAGCAGCTGGGCCGCCTGGTGCCGCGCGTGCTCGGCAGTCGACTGAGCGTTTGCCACGACGTCTCCTCGCTCGCGCACCAGGTCGTCGTAGATCGGGGGTGATCTCCCTCGTTCGGACGGCCTGTCACCGTGCCGGTCTTTCCATGTCGAGCGCTTTCCGCAGTAGTGGTTCCGGCAAGGCGCTCGGCTGTCGCGAAGCGCCACAGAAGCGCCACGTTTACGTCACATCTAGGCTCGGTTGATCCGTGCGGCGATGCCGTGACCTATCAGCAGGTAAATGGCGGCCGGAAGCCCGTAATTGAGGACGACGCGTAGTCCCGCTGTGTCCATGGTGAAAATGTCTTGTGCCCAGCCGGACAGCCAGTCCGCCGCTCCGTGCACGAATTCGACGAAGGTGTTCGTCTGGTTGGCGTCGAGCAGGTAGAGCACGATCCACAGGCCCAGCAGACCGGCCGCGATGTCGGCGATCGTACAGATGGTGAGGGCAATTCTGCGTGCGGCGGCCTGGTTGCGGGCGGGGCGGTCGGGCGCTGGGGGCTGGTCGTATGTCTGGTATCCGGAAGCCGGGCCGGTGTTGTTCATGGGGAATCCGCTCTGACGGGTTTGTTTTCTCCCTCTACAGCGCCCGGTATTCGCAGTCGTGTTACACCCGGCACCTGAAGAACCCTGATGTCACGGCGTATTGGGTTACGTACGCAAAAGGTCACCCTGAGAGGCGCATTCCGGGCACCGGGGAACAGGGGGCGCTCACGCGAGCCTCCCCATCGTCACCGCGGAAACGGTGACGGAATATCCGGCCGCCGCACGGTGGGCCCGGCGGCCGTAGATGAGCCGAAGCGTGCTGGTTGTCACCATGAGGGGACGCTGACCTGCGTCTTCCAAGTGGGTCAGAAATACCCACATGTGACCCGAAGGGTCCTTGAGGATGACGGTGCGGTCACCGTGAAACATATCTGTCGGCGGCTGGAGGATCTCGGCGTGCAGGATCCCGCTGTCCGGAGCATCGATCCTGGAGTCCACCCGGCTGCGCCAGGGCGCGTCGGCGCATGGCGTGGAGGTCACGGGCGATGTGGCTCGACGTAGCCCGCGTGCAGCCGACTTGGCTTGTCCATGTGCTGGAGGGCGGTGTCAGCCCGCCGGACGTGAGCGCGGATGTCGGGCCCCGTGAAGGGTGACGGTCAGAGCCGGCCGGTGAGCGCCTGGAGACCGATGGCGGTGCCGCCGACGCCGATCCAGAGGACCGCGCCGAGCAGCATGGGACGCGGTCCCGCGTCGCGAATCTGCGACGGATTCAGCGACAGCCCGATTCCGGCCAAGGACATCGTGATCATGAAGGTGCTGGTCGCCGATATGGCCGACTGCCAGGAGGCAGGAACGACACCGAGGGTGGCGACCGCAGATGCGGCCAGGAAGCCGACGATGAACAGGGGAAACGCCCCCCATACGCCGCGGCCGGGTGCGGCTTCTCTCCCGGCCCGCCGACGACGGGACTGCCAGATCTGCAGGATCACGCAGATCGGTACGATCATGAGGCTGCGGGTCAGCTTGACCACAACGGCGTACGCCGCGGCCGGTGTTCCGTAGGCGTAGGCGGCGGCCACCACCGACGACGTGTCATTGATCGCAGTGCCGCTCCAGAGTCCGAACGCCTCCTGCGACAGACCGAGCAGGTGACCGAGTGGCGGAAACAGCAGGACGGCGGCGATGTTGAACGTGAAGATGGTGCCCATCGCGTACGCCACGCGGGCCTGGGCCGCGTTCACGACGGCGGTGACCGCGGCGATCGCGGATGCTCCGCAGATTCCTGTGCCCACTCCGATCAACAGCCGTGTCTCGGGGTCGATGCCCAACAGACGGCCGACGAGCCAGGCGCCTCCCAACGCCACTGCCAGGGTCCCCAGCATGACCGGCAGCGACCCGGCTCCCACGCGCAGCACGTCGCCCAGTGGCAGCCCGGCTCCGAGCAGGACGATGGACGCCTGAAGGACATGCCTTCCCGCCGTGGTGAATCCGGGCCGCAGCCGCTCGGAATGCCGGGGCGCCAGGATCCGTCTCAGCACAACGCCGACTCCGGCGCCCGCCACGATCCCCGACACCGCGCCGCCCACTGTGGGAAACAGCGCGCCCAGCCAGGAGGCCGGCAACGCAACGGCTGCCGCGACGACCAATCCGGGACACACGGCACCGACCGCCGCGTACACACGCCGCGCGCGGCCCGGAGCACGCTGCGGCGGTGGCTTGACCGATACGACGAAGGCCGATTCCATTACGTCTCCTTCGCTGGGCTGGGACGTTCACTGCACGATCGCCGTCTTCCGCCGGGCTCCGGTAGAGACAGAAATCCGAGGAGGTCATAAGCCGTGCTGATGGGCCTGCCGCCGGGAACGCCGGAACTGAGGGTGCTGGATCTGCTGGTCTCCGTCGCTGAGACGGGCAGCCTCGGCCGAGCCGCCGGGCGGCACCGGATCAGCCAGCCGGCGGCGAGCATGAAGATCAGCGCGCTGGAGCGTCAACTTAGGCTGGTGCTGCTCGAACGCGGCCCTACCGGCTCCCGGCTGACCCCGGCCGGAGCCGCTGTCGTGGACTGGGCACGCCCCGTGCTCGACGCCGCCCGGGCGTTGGTCAGTGGGGTCGCCGCGCTCCATGCCGACCAAGAGGGCCAGTTGCGGGTCGCCGCGTCGATGACGATCGCCGATCACCGGGTGCCGGGCTGGCTGATCACGCTGCACGACCGGGCCCCCGACGTCAGAGTCGCCTTGCGGGTCGGCAACTCGTCCCAGGTCGCCGACATGGTCCGCCGCCGTGAGGCCGATCTGGGATTCGTCGAGGGCCCGCACGCCCCGCACGGCTTGCGCAGCCGGGCGATCGGCGCCGACGAACTGGTCGTGGTGGTCGCACCGAGCCACCCCTGGGCAGTGCGCCGACTACCTCTGCCGCTGCGGTCGCTGGCCGCCACCCCGTTGATCCTTCGCGAGCAAGGATCGGGCACGCGTGACGCGCTGGGGGAGTTCCTGCGCGAGGCCGGTGAGTTCGCGTCGCCCGCGGCCGAACTCGGCTCCACCACCGCCATCAAGTCGGCCTTGACCACAGGTGACGCGCCCGCCGTTCTGAGCCGTCTCGCGGTGTCCGCCGAGCTCGACGACGGTCGGCTGATCAATGTGCCGCTGGAGGGACTCGGTCCGCTCCGCCGGACGTTCCGTGCTGTGTGGCTGAGTGACACACCTCCGGCGGGTCCGGCGACGACGCTGCTGGACCTCGTCCTGCACGCGTAACGTCTGAAGGTCCCGCGCAGTGGGGTCACACCGGGCTGAGCCGCGCGAGTTGCTGGTTCCGGCGCGGCTCAACCGGGGGCGGCGGTTGCCGTCCGGTAGGACGGGACGTGCGGGGCGACCCGGCGCCGTCCGTGGTGAGCCCACGACCCGGTGCAGCGGCGATGGGGAGTGCTCCGCCGGGACCCGCAAGTCCGCCGCCCCGGTGGCGGACCTGGCGATACGCCCTCAAGAGTCCCCGTCACCCCAGGTCAGCGGCGCGGGGCCGGGTGGGGAGACTGGCGTAACAAACACGCAATTGCGGCCATCGGCCGACGTAACAAGCACTCCACAGCATTCCGGCCATGACAGGGACCAGCACTGGCAGCAGAACGACCGGAAGCCGTGTCGCACCCGTGCGGCGCATCCGGGACGTGCTGCGCACCCGCATCCTCGCGGGTGTCTACGGAACCCGGTCGCTGCCCTCCGAGACCGATCTTTCCGCGGAGTTCCGGGCGAGTCGCAACATCGTGCGGGACGTCCTCGCACTGCTGCGCAAGGAGGGTCTGGTCGACCGCATCCCGGGGGTCGGCACCTTCGTGGTCTCGGGCAAGGCCGTACAGGGTCTCGACCGGCTGCGCGGGCTCGCGGAGAGCTTCGACACGGGCTGCGACCGGGTGGTCAACCAGGTCCTGCTCGCGGACTCCGTCCCCGCCACACCCACGGTGGCCGAGCGGCTGTCGCTCGATCCCGGCACCGAAGTGATCGCCCTGGAGCGGGTGCGGCTCCTCGACGGGCTGCCGCTGTCCCTCGACGCCAGCTACCTGCCGGCGGACGTCGGGCGGCCCTTGCTGGAGATGGACCTGGCCCGCCATGACGTTTTCGGACTGATCGAAGGCGAACTGGGCCTGCCGCTGGGTGCCGCGGTGCTGTCCATCGAGGCGATCGCCGCCGACCGGACGGTCGCCGACCTTCTCCGGGTGCCCGACGGATTTCCCCTGCTGTTCCTCGAACGGCTGACGTACACCGAAGCGGGCCGGCCCATCGACCTGGAGTTCGTCCGCTTCCGCGGGGACCGGACGTCGCTGGCGGGCCGGCTCCACCGCACCCCTGACCAGCTGTACCCGCTGCTGAACCACCACCCTTCTCCCGAAAGGGGCTGACTTTCCGTGCAGATCCCACCCCCGTCGCAACGGCGTGAACTCGCCTGCGACGTCCTCGTCGTCGGCGGCGGAACCGCCGGAACCATGGCGGCCCTGACCGCGGCCGCGAACGGTGCCGATGTCCTGCTGCTGGAGAAGGCGCACGTACGTCACTCCGGTGCGCTGGCCATGGGCATGGACGGCGTGAACAACGCCGTCGTCCCGGGCAAGGCGACTCCCGAGGACTACGTCGCCGACATCACCCTCGCCAATGACGGCATCGTCAACCAGCGCACCATCTACGAGACGGCGACCCGCGGCTTCGGCATGGTGCAGCGCCTGGAGGGATACGGCGTCAAATTCGAGAAGGACGAGCACAACGAGTACGCCGTGCGCAAGGTGCACCGCTCGGGCAGCTACGTGCTCCCGATGCCCGAGGGCCGGGACGTCAAGAAGGTCCTCTACCGGACGCTGCGGGCCCGCCATGTGCGTTCCCGGGTCACGATAGAGAACCGGATCATGCCGGTGCGGGTGCTCACCGAGGACGGCCGGGCCATCGGGGCGGTCGGCCTCGACACCCGCAGCGGGGAGTTCGTCACCATCTCCGCCGGCGCGGTGATCCTGGCCGCCGGAGCCTGCGGGCGCCTGGGCCTGCCCGCCAGCGGCTACCTGTACGGCACGTACGAGAACCCGACCAACGCCGGTGACGGGTACGCGATGGCCTATCACGCCGGCGCGGAGCTGTCCGGGATCGAGTGCTTCCAGATCAACCCACTCATCAAGGACTACAACGGCCCGGCCTGCGCCTACGTCGCCAACCCCTTCGGCGGCTACCAGGTCAACGCCGACGGCAACCGCTTCGTGGACTGCGACTACTGGTCCGGTCAGATGATGGCGGAGGTCAAACGGGAGCTGGACAGCGCCCGTGGCCCCGTCTACCTCAAGCTGAGCCACCTGCCCGACGCCACGATCAACCAGATCGAAGGCATCCTGCACACCACGGAACGCCCCACCCGCGGCACCTTCCACGCCGGCCGCGGTCACGACTACCGCACTCATGACGTCGAGATGCACATCTCCGAGATCGGGCTGTGCAGCGGCCACTCCGCCTCGGGCGTGTGGGTGGACGAGCACGCCGCGACCACGGTTCCCGGGTTGTACGCGGCCGGCGACATGGCCTGTGTGCCCCACAACTACATGATCGGCGCCTTCGTCTACGGCGACATCGCAGGCGAGCACGCGGCCGCCTTCGCCGCCTCGGCCGGCCGTCCCGCGCTGCCGGAGGACCAGATCGCCGCGGCGCACGAACTGGTCTACCGTCCGCTGTCCCACCCGGACGGTCCTCCCCAGCCGCAGGTGGAGTACAAGCTCCGCCGGTTCGTCAACGACTATCTCCAGCCGCCCAAGACGGAGCGTTATCTGACCCTCGGGCTGGAGACGTTCGACCGGATGCGCGGTGAGATCGCCGGTATGGGAGCCCGCACGCCGCACGAGCTGATGCGCTGTGCCGAGGTCAGCTTCATCCGGGACTGCGCCGAGATGGCCGCCCATGCCTCGCTGGCCCGTACCGAGAGCCGGTGGGGGCTGTACCACCAGCGTGCCGACTGGCCGGAGCAGGACGACGCCAACTGGTTCCGTCACCTGAACCTGCGCAAAAGCGCCGGCGGTGACATGGAGGCGCTCACCCGCCCGGTGGCACCGTACATCGTGCCGGTTCCCGGCTTCGTCCGCCCGGACGGGGTACCGGACGTGCCCGCACCGGCCGGTGCCGACCTCGCGGCGGTGTGGGGATGACGACGGACATGCGGGGCACCCACCGGATACTCGCGCTGATGGAGCTGGCCGAGGAATCCCCGACCACCGACGAACTGACGGAGTTCCTCACCGACAGCGACCCCGGCGTGCGGCGCACGGCACTGTCCGTGCTCAGCGAGGCGGCCGAATCGTGGGACGAAGCCTCAGCGGTCTTCGCGGCGGCCCTCCTGGACCCGGACGAGACCGTCCGCCGCACCGCCGTCGATCTGCTCGGCGAACTGCGCGAGGTCCTGGTGATCGGCGAGCGGTTCACGCAGGCCCTGCGCGAGGCGAGCCACTCGGAGCACGCCGCTGTCCGCTCCGCCGCAGTGGGCGCACTGTGGCGCCACCGACTCTGTACCACCGCGGAGTTGGCCGCGCTCCTGTCCGACCCGGAGGAGAGCGTCCGCTGCGAGGTGGTGCTCGGGCTCGTCTCCCTGGACGCGTTGGAGGAGCTGGACGAGGCCGCAGCCGACGCGGCATCGGCGGTGCGGCTGGCCGTCGCCCGCGGGCTGGGCTCCGTCGGTGCCCCCCGTGCGGCCACCACCCTGACCGCGCTGGCCGAGGATTCCGAGGTCCTGGTCCGGGCCGCCGCCCTGTCGGCCATGGCACACACCGGCTGCGCCGAGCAGGCCACGGCCGTCGCCACCGCGGCACTGGCCCACCCGGCCTGGCAGGTCCGCCAGGGAGCGGCCGCCGCGCTGTCCGTGGCGGACCCACAGGAGGCGATCGACCCGTTGATCGCCGCCACCCGCGACACCAACCTCGACGTCCGCAAGGCCGCGGTCCGGGCTCTCGGCAGCAGGCTGCCGGGCCGCCCGGGCATCCGGGCGGCCCTGGAGGTCGCCCTGGACGACGCGGACGCCGACGTCCGCGCCTTCGCCCGCATGAGTCTCGCCGCTTCCGACGCCGAGTGATCCCGGCGGCTCCGCCCGCCGGACACCGACGCACCCCATGGACCACCACACGCCCGAGAACGATCCGTTGAAGGAGAACAGCAGATGGCGCAAGCAGCGAACCGGGTGGACGTACCGGTCACGATCGACGAATCGAAGTGCATCGACGGATGCACGCTCTGCGTGGACATGTGCCCGCTCGACTCCCTGGCCATCCACCCCGACACCGGCAAGGCGTACATGCACGTGGACGAATGCTGGTACTGCGGTCCCTGCGCGGCCCGCTGCCCGGTCGACGCGGTCACGGTCGACATCCCCTTCCTCCTGCGCTGAGCGGAGCGAAGCCCACCATGGACGCCTTCCCCTACCCGCCCGGCAGGGCGGCTCACCGCAACCGGCCCCTTCTCGCGCTGCTGTCCGTGCTGGGGCTCGCCGCCACTGCCGCCGGCTGCGGCACCGGCAGCGCGTCGAACTCCTCCACCGTCGTGGTCGACATGGGCTACCAGTCCAAGACCATCAACACCGTCACCGCCGGTACGCTGCTGCGCGACCGAGGCACCTTCGAACGCAAGCTCGACGCCATCGGCAAGTCGAACGGTGTGCACTACAAGGTCGTCTGGCAGGACTTCCCCTCGGGCCCGCCACTGACGGCGCAGATGATCGCCGGCAAGGTCGACATCGGCTCCATGGGCGACTACCCGGTCCTCGTGAACGGGGCGAAGACCGCCCAGTACCCCGATGCCAAGTCGGAGCTGGTCGCCGTCACCGGCTACAACCTGCGCGGATCCCTCAACCAGGTCGTGGTGCCCACCGGTTCGTCGGCGAAGACCCTCGCCGACCTGCGGGGCAAGGTCGTCTCCACCAGTCTCGGCTCGGCCGGCCACGGCATGCTGGTCAAGGCGCTGCGGAAGAACGGGATGAGCCCGGACGACGTCCGGCTGCTCAACCAGGACCCGCCGGTCGGTGCCTCGGCGCTGCAGAGCGAACAGGTCGCCGCCCTCTCCCAGTTCGTTCCGTGGCCGCAGCTGATGGTCTTCCGGGGACAGGGCCGGCTCTTGTACGACGGCGGCTCCAACGGAGTCCCCACCTTCCACGCGGTCGTCGCCCGCCACGCCTTCACCGCCGCTCACCCCGAGGTGATGCGGGCCTTCCTGGAGTCGCTGCGGGACACCACCGACTACCTCAACCAGCACCCGCTGGCCGCCGCACAGCGGGTCGCGAAGATCACCGGGATCGCGCCCGAGGTGGTCTACCTCTACAACGGGCCGGGCGGCCTGGTCACCTTCGACCCGACGATCAAACAGCCACTGGTCGACGCCCTCGACGCCGACCTGCCGTTCCTCAAGGACCTCGGCTCGGTCAAGGACCTGGACGTCGGGAAGTTCGTCAACGACAGCTACCTGCGCAGGATTTACGGCCCCTCCTATACATCCGCCCGGGCACGCGTGAGCAACCCCGACCCGGTCAAGGGCCAGGACCCGGTCTGCCACGCCGCCGTCGACGATCCGGCCACCGCCTCCGAAGTATGGTTCGCCGGCCAGAAGTCGACCCGCGTCGCGGCGACCCCCACCTGCCTGCTGCGGCAGATCGCCGCACACAACGGCGACGTACGCGCCGCCTACGTACCGGACGCGAAGAACGGCACCCGGATGTTCGCGACCGCCGCGACCTGGGTGCTCGACCCCGCCCGCTCCGCGAACTCCCGGCTCCTGCCGTTCGCGGTGACCGCCGACGCGGACTCCTACCTGGCGGGCCACACGGGCGCCCGCGCACTCGACTACGCCGCGGCACTCGCCGCCGTGTAAGAGATCGGAGGAAGAGGACCCATGACAACCACTCCCGTCTCCGCCAAGCCGCTCACGGACGCCGGTGTCCCAGCGGCGGCACCGCCCCGCCCCCGCCACGGACTTCGTACCGGTCTCCGCCCGCGCACCCCGGCCGGCCGATGGCTGCGCCGGCCGGCCGCCGTCGCCCTGGCCGTGCTCCCGCTCGCCGCCGCCGTGCTGCTCTGGTACCTGCTCACAGCGGACGACGTCGTCCTGTGGCTGCGCTTCGACAAGCTGCCCGGCCCGGTCGAGGTGTACGACACCCTGCGGACCCAACTCACCTCCGGTGCCTACTACCAGGACCTGCTGGCCAGCCTGCGCCGCATCCTGATCGGCTTCGGACTCGCGGCGGTGAGCGGTGTGGCCATCGGCATCACGGTGGGACGCTCCCGGCTCGTGCGGGTCCTGGTGCGGCCGCTCATCGAGGTCGCCCGGCCGATCCCAGCGATCGCCCTGGTACCCCTGGCGATCCTGATGTTCCCCACCGGAGAACAGGGCATCGTCTTCATCACCTTCTTCGCGGCCTTCTTCCCGGTCGTGGTGAGCACCATCCACGCGATGAAAACCCTGCCCGACGTGTGGGAGGAAGCCGCCCGGACCATGGGCGCCGGACGGTTCTCCGTCCTGGCCCACGTGATCCTTCCCGGGGCCATGCCCGGCATCTTCTCGGGACTGTCGGTCTCGGTGGGGGTCGCCTGGATCTGCGTGATCAGCGCCGAGATGATCTCCGGCCAGTTCGGCATCGGCTACTACACGTGGCAGTCGTACGGACTGCTCGACTACTCGGGCGTCGTCGTCGGCATGCTCTCGATCGGCCTCCTGGGCTGGGCGACGGCCTGGCTCGTGGAGCGGCTCGGATCCCGGGTCAACCGGTGGCTGCCGAGGGCGGCCCGATGAGCGCCGGAGCGCGGGTCCGGCTGCAGGGACTGAAGCTCGCCTTCGGCGACATGCCGGCGGCCGAAGTCGACCTCGACGTGGAGCCGGGGGAGATCGTGGTCCTGCTCGGCCCCTCCGGCTGCGGCAAGTCGACCATCCTGCGTGCGCTGGCCGGGCTGTTGAAGCCGGTCGCCGGACTGGCCGAGGTGGACGGCAGGCCCGTGGGCGACAGTGACGCCTCCTGCGCGATGGTCTTCCAGGAAGACGCGCTGCTGCCCTGGCGCTCGGCCGTACGCAACGTGGAGTACGCCCTGAAACTGCGCCGCGTCCCTCGCCGGGAGCGGCGCCGACAGGCCGAGGACCTGCTGGCCCAGGTCGGCCTTGAGGGCTTCTCCGACCATCTGCCCGGCCAGTTGTCGGGAGGCATGCGCCAGCGCGTCCAGCTCGCCCGGACGCTGGCCACCCGCCCCCGGGTGATGCTGATGGACGAGCCGTTCGGCGCGCTCGACGCCCAGACCCGCTCGGAGATGCAACAACTCCTGGTCTCCGTCTGGGAGCAGTACGAGACCACGATCCTGTTCGTCACCCACGACGTCGACGAGGCACTGCTGCTGGCCGACCGCGTCGTCCTGCTCAGCCCCCGCCCCGCCACGGTCCGCGAGGTCGTCGGCATCCCCCAACCACGGCGGCCCGGCGCGCAGTTCGAGCCGGAATTCACCCGTCGCCGCTACGAGATCCTCGCCGCGATGGGCGAGACCCCGGTCCCTTCCGCGCTCTCGATCGACACGCCGTGAACCCGCCCTGCCCGCGCTGCTCGCCTAACCATCCCCATCCCCTTGTCCCAGCGAAGGAGACACCTCGTCATGACCTACGTCATCGGGGCCGCGTGTGTCGACGTCATGGACCGCGCCTGCGTCGACGAGTGCCCGGCGGACTGCATCTACGTCGGCGAGCGCATGGCCTACATCAACCCCGAGGAATGCATCGACTGCAGCGCCTGCGAACCCGTCTGCCCGGTCGAGGCGATCACCATGGAGGACGAAGTCGCGCCGGACCAGACGGAGTTCGTAGCGGAGAACGCGCGCTTCTTCGCCACGGTGCTGCCCGGACGGACGGAACCGCTGGGCACGCCGGGCGGTGCGGACCGGCTCGGTCCGATCGGTGTCGACACGCCCTTCGTCCAGAGCTACACCGCGCCATGAGCGACCCGGTGACCGACGCGGATCCCGTCCGTACGGTGCTGGCGGCGCGGACCTCCGCGGCCGCGGCGGTGCTCGTCATCGCCCTCCGCGGTGGCCACTGGCCCTACTCCTGTGGACTCGCCGGCGTGGTCCGCCGCCTCGCTCCGCGCCTCTCGGCCGCCGGCGCCGAAGTCCTCCTGCTGGCCTCGGAAACGCCCGGGACACGGCAGGCGATCAGCGCGGCCTGGCGGCTGCCCTTCCCGTGGGTGCCGGACGTGGCGGTGGAAGCGGTCGCCCGGGAACTGGGCGCGTGGGACCAGGCGTCCGGCCGGGTACTCGACGGCCTTGGTCTGCTCGGGCCGGACGGTGCCTGGATCCTGCGCCAGGACTTCGACGATCCGAGCGGTACCGGCTCGCCCGAGGACGTCCTCGCCGCACTTCGACGGGCCGCCCTGGCCCCCGTCCCGGCCCTGCCGTCCGCAGGTGCCGAGGGGCCGGCCTCCGGCACCCCGGCACCTGCGGACGGGACGCTCGTCCGCGACCCAGGGCAGGCCGCGGAAATCCTCCGCCGGGCCTTGGCCGGCGCGGACCACCTGGCACGGCGCTTGCCACCGGCCTCGGCTGCCGCCGCGAACGCGGAACGCACCCGCCTCCGCCTCGCGTTGTATCTGCAGTCCGTACAGGACCTCGTCCCCGCCTCCTGCCCGGCCTGAGGCCCGCACGGTGGGTTCGGGCCCGGGCAGCCTGCCATCCGCGCCCGGACCACAACCCTTCAAGGCCGTAGGCCACTCCTCACCCTGTAGCGCCCCTGCGCCCTCCGGCTCGGCTCCTACGCCGCGCGCAGAAAGCCGAGGGCAGCCGCCCCGGCCTACCCCGGCCCGGCGCCTTCCGGGCCCACCTGCCGCATCAGCCGGGAGCCCGCATCGCCGAGGGCCAACGACGCCCCGCCCGGTCCCTCTCGAGAGCGTTACTCACGCCAAGGAGAAGCAGCACCATGACCGACACCCACACCCCCCGTGCTCCCGGTGCGGCTCCGGCCACCCGGACCGAGCGGCTCGACCGCGTCGTCATCCGGTTCGCCGGGGACTCCGGTGACGGCATGCAACTCGCCGGGGACCGCTTCACCTCGGCAGCGGCTGCCTTCGGAAACGACCTGGCCACGCTGCCGAACTTCCCGGCGGAGATCCGCGCACCACAGGGCACGATCCCGGGTGTCTCCTCCTTCCAGGTGCACTTCGCCGACTACGACATCCTCACGGCCGGGGACCGCCCCGACGTGCTGGTGGCGATGAACCCCGCCGCCCTGAAGGCCAATCTCGCCGACCTGCCGCCCGGCGGAACCCTGATCGTCAACACCGACGAGTTCACCGCGCGCAACCTGACCCGGGCCGGATACGCGTCGAACCCGCTCCAGGACGACGACGCCCTGACCGCCTTCCAAGTGCACCAAGTGGCCATGACAACACTGACCCGGGGCGCGCTGGAGGCCACCGGCCTGAGCAAGAAGGACGCCGAGCGGGCCAAGAACATGTTCGCCCTCGGCCTGCTGTCCTGGATGTACCACCGGCCGACCCAGGAGACCGAGCGGTTCCTGCGGGAGAAGTTCGCGCGGAGACCCGGTATCGGCGAGGCGAACGTCCTGGCCTTCCGGGCCGGATGGAACTACGGCGAGACGACCGAGTCGTTCGCGGTGAGCTTCGAGGTCGCCCCGGCGACGACACTGCCACCCGGCGAGTACCGGCAGATCACCGGCAACACCGCCCTGGCGTACGGCATCATCGCCGCCGGGATCCGCTCCGGACTGCCGGTCGTGCTCGGGAGCTACCCCATCACCCCGGCCAGCGACATCCTGCACGAGCTGTCCCGGCACAAGAACTTCGGCGTGACCACCCTGCAGGCGGAGGACGAGATCGCCGCCGTCGGCGCCGCACTGGGTGCCTCCTACGGCGGCGCGCTCGGCGTCACCACCACCTCCGGCCCCGGCCTCGCCCTCAAGAGCGAGACCATCGGCCTGGCCGTGATGACGGAGCTGCCGCTGCTGGTGATCGACGTGCAGCGCGGTGGGCCGTCCACCGGCCTGCCCACCAAGACCGAGCAGGCGGACTTGCTCCAGGCGATGTTCGGCCGCAACGGCGAGTCCCCGGTGCCGGTCCTCGCCCCGTCCACGCCAGCGGACTGCTTCGACACGGTACTCGACGCCACCCGGATCGCCCTGGCCTACCGGACCCCCGTCGTACTGCTCTCCGACGGCCACATCGCCAACGGCTCGGAGCCCTGGCTCGTTCCCGACACCGCCCGTCTTCCCGACCTCCGCGTCGAGTTCACGACCGAGCCCAACGCCCCCGACGGATCAGGCGACTTCTGGGGCTATCTGCGCGACCCCGGCACCCTCGCCCGCCCCTGGGCCGTGCCGGGCACCCCCGGGCTCGAACACCGCATCGGCGGCCTGGAGAAGGCCGACGGCACCGGCGACATCTCCTACGATCCCGGCAACCACGAGCGCATGGTCCGGCTGCGCCAGGCCAAGGTCGACGGAATCACCGTGCCCGACGCGCACGTCGACGACCCCGCCTCCAGCGGGAGGGACTCCGGGACGGCAGAGATTCTCGTGGTCGGCTGGGGCTCCTCCTACGGGGCGATCGGCGCCGCGGTACGCCGTGTCCGCGGAACCGGCCGTGCCGTCGCCCACCTGCACCTGCGTCACCTCAACCCGTTCCCGCCGAATCTGGGCCAGATCCTCTCCCACTACCAGCGCGTCGTCGTCCCCGAACTGAACCTCGGCCAGCTCGCGATGCTGCTGCGATCCAGATACCTGACCGACGTGGTGTCGTACACGAAGGTCGCCGGTCTGCCGTTCGGGGCCGAAGAGCTGCAGGGCGTGCTCACCGAAGTGATCGAAGGAGTCCGGACATGAGCACGACCGACCTCGGCCTGCCCCGCCCCGGTTCGCCGGCTCCCGGCCTTCCCGGCCTCGGCGGCCAGGCGCTGGTGCCGGCCACCGACGCCGAGCTCTCGCCGAAGGACTTCAAATCCGACCAGGAGATGCGCTGGTGCCCCGGCTGCGGGGACTACGCGGTCCTGGCCGCGGTGCAGGGCTTCATGCCCCGGCTGGGCCTGGCCCGGGAGAACATCGTCTTCCTCTCGGGCATCGGCTGCTCCAGCCGGTTCCCGTACTACATGAACACCTACGGCATGCACTCCATCCACGGCCGCGCCCCCGCCATCGCCACCGGCCTGGCCGTGGCCCGCCCCGACCTGTCCCTCTGGGTGGTCACAGGCGACGGCGACGCGCTGTCCATCGGCGGCAACCACCTCATCCACACCCTGCGCCGCAACGTCAATCTCAAGATCCTGCTCTTCAACAACCGGATCTACGGCCTCACCAAGGGCCAGTACAGCCCCACGTCCGAAACCGGGAAGATCACCAAATCCACGCCCGCGGGCTCGGTCGACGCCCCGTTCAATCCCGTCTCACTCGCCCTGGGGGCCGAAGCCACCTTCGTCGCACGCGTCCTGGACTCCGACCGTGCGGGACTCACGGACGTACTGACCGCCGCAGCCGAGCACCGGGGCACCGCGCTGGTGGAGATCTACCAGAACTGCCCGATCTTCAACGACGGGGCCTTCGAAGTGCTACGGCAGCCAGGCGAGAGGGAACGGCGCATCATCCCGCTGCGCCACGGCGAACCGATCCGCTTCGGCCCCGAGGGCGAATACGGCGTCACCCGCGACGATTCCGGACGACTCACCACCGCCAGGGTCGCAGAAGCCGGCGAGGACGCCCTCCTGGTGCACGACGCCACGTGCGCTGACCCGACCACCGCCTTCGCCCTGTCGCGGCTCTCCTCACCGGACCTCAGCCATTGCGTCACCGGCATCTTCCGCTCCGTGAGCCGTCCCGCCTACGACGATCAGGTCCGCGCCCAGACCGACCACGCCAGATCCGCCGCCCCGGCAGATCTTCAGGCACTGCTCGCCGGCAAGGAGAGCTGGACCGTCACCGGCTGACATCCCTCAGCACCGCCGCTCACACCCACCGGAATGCGAGCCCCCATGACAACGAGCACCCCGTCGACCGACCACACACCCGTCGCCGCCGACCTCCGCCGGGCACTCTCCGGGGTCCTCGACCCGGAGATCCACCGGCCGATCACCGAGCTCGGGATGGTCAAGGACGTGACAGTCGACCCCGACGGAACCGTCACCGTCAGCATCTGTCTGACCGTGTCAGGTTGCCCGATGCGGGACCGGATCACCGCGGACACCACCGCCGCGCTGTCCGCACTGCCCGGCGTGCGCGAGGTACGGATCGAACTGGACGTCATGAGCGACGAGCAGCGCACCGCACTCCGCCGAAGCCTGCGGGGTGACGCGGCGGAACCGGCGATCCCGTTCGCCGAACCCGGCTCGCTCACCAGGGTGTACTGCGTCACCTCGGGCAAGGGCGGAGTCGGCAAGTCGAGCGTCACCGTCAACCTGGCGGCGGCGATGGCCGACAGCGGACTGTCGGTGGGCGTGCTGGACGCCGACATCTACGGCCACTCGGTCCCACGGATGCTGGGCGTCGACACCGGCCCCACCCAGGTCGAAAAAATGATCATGCCGCCGCGGGCCAACGGCGTGAAGGTGATCTCCATCGGGATGTTCACTCCGGGCAACGCCCCCGTGGTGTGGCGCGGCCCGATGCTGCACCGGGCTCTGCGGCAGTTCCTCGCCGACGTCTACTGGGGAGACCTGGACGTGCTCCTGCTCGACCTGCCGCCCGGCACCGGCGACATCGCGATCTCCGTCGCGCAGCTGCTCCCCGACTCCGAACTGCTCATCGTGACCACTCCGCAGCCCGCCGCAGCCGAAGTGGCCGAGCGTGCCGGAGCCATCGCGCTGCAGACGGGCCAGCGAGTGGTCGGCGTGGTGGAGAACATGTCCTGGCTGCTGCTGCCGGACGGATCCCGTACAGAACCGTTCGGCTCCGGCGGAGGCCAGACGGTCGCCGACTCACTGTCACGCAAGGTCGGCACCCGGATCCCCCTGCTCGGCCGGATACCCCTGGACCCCCGCCTGCGCGAAGCGGGCGACACCGGCGCCCCCCTGGTCCTCACCGCCCCGCGGGCCCCGGCGGCGACGGCCCTGCGCACCATTGCCACAACCCTTTCCGTACGCCCCCGCGGCCTGGCCGGCCAACCGCTTCCGCTCAGCCTGTCCCGTGACTGAACGATCACGTCTGCCGCTTCGTGGGCTTCCCGAGTCCCGCTGCCCACACCGGCGATGCTCCCCGAGTCCCAGTGCCACAAGACGATTGCGATCGCTCCGTTGAAGGCCTGCCCGAGCCGGACTGCCTCCCCGTGTCGGCGCAGGCCGTAGGTGTAGTGCCCTCGTTGAGTTTGCCGATCTCATGTGCTCGTCGAGGGCCAGTTCGTCAGCCATGGGGGTGCCGGCGTGGCGGATCGCGGCCGGTGTCTGGTAGCCCGTCAGCAGCTTGAGCAGGCAGGTGCTGGTCAGCTTCAGGTCGCGCTATCTGTCGTTACCTAGCCGCCATGGCCGACTGTGTCGTGATCAACGTGGACTATGCCGTCGCCCCGCAGCGGCAGCGGGTCTTCACGGCAGCCGTAAGGGGAGTTGGCTCGATGAAGGGTTTCGTCGGAGACGGAAGGCGACGTGTGTCCGGACTGCAAGGCAGGACCCATGCCCGAGAACGCCTGCGTCACGGTCGGAATGCCGGAGCAGATGTGACACCGCCCGACTCTGCGCACACGATCGTGCAGATCGAACTGGAAGGAGGGTTCCCGGCGCGTCAGGGAGCACGATGAGTGGGCCAAGGGCGCTTACCCTTACCGGCCGCGCACGAACGCCTAAAGCAGGCCGACTCCGGGATGCCGCCGGGAACAGCCGGCGCAGCCGTTCATCGACGCCCTGACCGAGCCGGTCCAGGCGCAGGCCGACACGACACAGTTCGTCGTCCTGCACCGGCGGGCGGAGATCCTGGGGCGGCACTTCCCGCCGGAGCTCCCCGACCCCGACCACGCCGCCGCTGACCCCACCATGACTCCGACCACGGACGCGGCCGACGAACGCCGCCGGATCGGCTCCCGGCCACGGCCGGTGGGTGAGTACTTTGCTGTCGAACGGCCGTTGCTGCACCCGTTGCCGGGCGAACCGTTCGAGACGGGGCGGCTGTTCAGTCTGCGGGTGGACCGCTTCAGCCAGGTCAGCGTCCGCACCAACCGCTACTCGGTGCCGGTGCGGCTGATCGGCCGGACGGCGCGGGTCATGCTGCACGCGTCCGAGCTGGTGGCTACGACGGGCAGAAGGAAGTCACCCGGCACGAGCGCCTCATCGCCAAAGGTCAGGCCCGACCCGTGCTGGACCACTACCTGGAGGCCCTGGTCAAGAAGCCCGGCGCCTTCCCGGGCGCCACCGCCCTGGAACAGGCGAAGTCCGCGGGCAAGTTCACCCCGGTCCATGACGCCTGGTGGGCCGCGGCCTGCAAGGCCCACGGGGACCGGGACGGCACCCGGGCTCTGATCGAGGTCCTGCTGCTGGGCCGCAACCTCACCCACGAGTACCTGGTCGCCGGACTCGCCACCGCCCTGAGGGCCGGCGCTTTGACCGCGGACGCGGTCGCGCTGGAGGCGCGGAAGGCAGCGGAGGCCGACGACGTGGACGAGCCGCCCGCCCCCGCCCGGTCGGACCGGGCGAAGGTGACGTTCCTGACCCAGCGGCGGCTGGCCCACTTGCCGCCCGACAACCGGCCGCCGCTCTCGGTTGCGGCCTACGACCAGCTGCTGAAAAACAGGCAGCCGGCCGACCGCCCCGCGATCCGGGGAGAGTGACGCCATGACGTTCCAACGCCACCGCGGGCTGACCGAACAGGCCGCCGACGCCGCCGTCGACCAGGCATGCCGCATGCTGCGGCTGCCCACCATCCGGGCCCAGATCCCCGACCTGGCCGAAGCCGCCGCCCGGGACCACCACTCGCCACCAAACTGGTCAACGAACTGGTCGAGGCCGCGGACGAGAAGGTACTGACCAAGACCATCGCCCGATACGGCCGCTGGACCTCCTTGCGATCGACGAGCTCGGATACATGGAACTGGACCGCCGCGGCGCTGAGTTGCTGTTCCAGGTGCTGACCGAGCGGGAGGAGAAGAACAGCGTCGCCATTGCCTCGAACGAGTCGTTCGGAGGGTGGACGAAGACCTTCACCGATCCGCAACTCTGCGCGGCCATCGTCGACCGCCTGACCTTCGGAGGGAACATCATCGAGACCGGCAGCGACTCCTACCGCCTCGCCAGCACCAGGGCCGCCCAGGCCCAAAATGCCACCACGAGCTGATCAGTCCTTGCTCTCTCCAGCAGCGGCTTCTGCGCCGTGCCGTGTCAGATCAGCTGCCGAGGGATCGAGTTCGTCGGCAGTACGGGCCCTCCGGGTGGGAGAAAACGTCAGCGCAAGTGCCTGGATGACTGCTCCGGACAGTCCCATCCACAGGGCGAAGCGGTAGCTGACCTGGTCGGCGATTACTCCGCCAAGTGGTGCACCCACCGCTACCATTCCCCAGTTCATCGAGCGGATCGTCGCGTTCATCCGCCCTCGCAGCCGATCGGGTGTCACCGCCTGGCGGTAGCTCATCTCCACCGGACTTTCGACGCCGATGGCCAGGGACACGACGAAGAAGCCGAGCGACACGGAGGCGAGCGCCCACGGTCCACGCCCGGCCAGGACCAAAGGCAGCCAGCCGACGGCAGCGAGCAGGCGGAAGGTGATCAGAGTGGCGCCGACCTCCAGTCTTCTGGCCACGCGACCGGAGAGCGCACCGCCGAGTATCACGCCGACACTCGCGCAGGCGTAGGTGACCCCCAGACCGAATTCTCCGATCTTGAGGCTCTGCAGGGCGAAGACCACGAAGACCGTGCTCACCATGCTGTTGAAGAGGAGCATCGCGTGCGAGGTCAGGGCGATGGACGCCAGCGTGCGATGCCGGTAGACCCATGCCACGCCCTCGCACAGCTCGCTGCCCATGCTGCCCCGCGCGCCTCGATCAGGGACGGGGTCGGGTGCCTTCACCGAGGCTAGGAGCAGGCCGGACATCAGATAGGTGAGGGCGTCCACCAGCACGGCGAGCGGCGCTCCCATGATTTTGATCAGTAGCCCGGCGAGCAGAGGGCCGGTCGAGCCGGCCACCGCGTCGGCCTGTTGCACGCGCGCGTATCCCGCATTGAGCAGCTCTTTGGGTACCAGCTGTGGCACATACGACTGGTTCGCCGCCTCGAACAGCAAGGACAACACCCCGAACACGAAGACGAACACGCACAGCGCGGGGATGCTGAGTCGATCCAGCGCATACAGCACCGGTATCGCCCCGAGCAGGACTGCTCTTCCGAGGTCCGTAGTGACCATCATCGGCTTGCGCCGCCAGCGGTCCACCACGACCCCGGCTATGAGTCCGAAGAGCAGATACGGAACCCAGCGGGCGGCATTGACGATGCCGACCTCCGTGGCGGATGCGCTCAGCGTCACGGCGGTAAGGATTTGCAACGCCAGTCCCGTGACCTGAGAACCGAACGCAGACACAGCCGAGGCGGTCAAGAAACGTACGTACCCAGGGACTTCCACCAGGCGCGGCATGATCGGACCGTATCAGCGAGGATCACCGCCGGACGACGGCGGGACAAGTCACCCAACGACGGCAGACATGCGCCAGCGTTGTCGGCTCTCATCGGTTCAGCACGAGGATGTCGAGGACGTTCCCGTCCTGGTCGACGGCCCGCCACAGGTACTGCAACCGCCCGTTGATCTTGATGAAGACCTCGTCCAGATGCCACTTTGTCCCCCGACTGGGGCTGCCGGCGGCGCAGCGCGCCTGCGTAGGTCTGCCCGAACTTGCCGCACCAGCGGCGGATCGTCTCGTACGAGACGACGATCCCGCGCTCGAGCATCAGCTCCTCGACCTCGCGGAACGACAGCGGGAAGCGGAAGTACAGCCACACACAGTGGGAGATGACCTCGACCGGGTACCGGTGCCCCTTGTACGACAGCGACGCGCTCCCACGGGCGACCCTTCCCGGTTGATCAACCCGAAGATCACCCCACCGGTCAGCCAACGTGACAGTGCCTCTCCGTGGGAAGCCCCAGTCGGAGTGGCCCGGGTGCGCTGCACCGCAACACCTGGGACTACTTGGCAGAGCAAGTCCCCAAGCACAGGGAAGGCGGGGCTGCAACGAGGGAGGTGGTGGACAACGTCTTCCGCGCGCGCCGGCCGAGGAGGACATCACCACCGAGACCGACGGCATGGTGACCGTGCCGCTGGCGGGCAGCTCGCTCGCTTCGGTGCTGCACTTCTGCGCCAATGTCCAGGACTGGCCCTACTTGCCGAACCACGCCTACAACGCTCTCGACAAGGCGATCGGGCGCCGGGTGGGTGCGGCGATCTCGCAGGCCCTGCTGAACGTCGTTCCCTCCGCGGACGCTTCCGGGCCGACGGAGGTTGTCTACCTGGACGACAAGATCACCGCCAAGGACGCCACGGCGTGACCGACTGCCCCGCCGTGCCGACGGGTTCCGCGCTTCGGCGTCAGGCGGCGAGGACGTCCCGAAGCTCCCGTACAGCGGGCTCGCGGTAGTGCTGGGCGGGGATCGCCTCGTACAGGTCCTGGGCGCGGCGGCGGACCAGGCCGGTGCGGCAGCGCGGTCAGGGCGGCGACCGTACGACGGCACGCCTGTTCGCTGACACCGTCGTGGTGGGAGCACGCAGCAGCGATGTGCAGCAACGTCCGCGTCATGGTGCTGGTCGGCGCGGACAGCTCCAAGGCGCGCTGCTGGCTCTCGTTCGCACGGCGGGTGTCTGAGAGCGTGGTGTAGGCGTGGCTGAGGTGGACGTGGTGCTTTTGCTCGCCGTACGTCAGCCACGTGTCCGACCGCTGGCTCTCGGGGAGCCGGTCCATGAGGGCGTCGGCGGCCGCGAGTGCGGCGCGGGCCTGTTCGCTTTGGTGGTTGAGGGCGTAGGTGCGGGCGGCGACCGCGGCCGCCAGTGTCGTTGCGGCGGTCGGCCGGTGCCCGGCGACGTGACGGGCCCGTTCGGCGAGATCGGCCGCTGCTTTCGGGGCTCCGTAGTTGAGCGGGACCATGGCCTCGCGGGCGAGGACCCAGGCGTGCAGCTGGTCGTTGCCGGATTCGGCGGCGGCCCGGGCGACGGTGGCGAACCAGGCGCGGTACTGCCGGCGGCTGCCCAGGTCGTGTAAGACGAGCTGGTGCTTCGCACCAGTACCTACGGCCCGCTTCCGTTGCCGGGAGGCAAGTCTGGCCTGGTGCCGCTCGGGCCACAACGGGCCGATCTCATCGACGAGTTCAGCGATCACATCGGCCGCCAGGCCCATGATCCGCCGGTTGCTGATGATCACTGCACGAGTCACGTTCCCCACCACATGACCATGATCAACGATCAAAAGCTCGACGTCTCACCGCCAACCATGCACCACCTCGTTAGCCAGGAGGTTTCGTCCGGATCACCAGGCGGACCGGAGGGGCGCACGCGGCCCGTCCCTTCCTGCACGAGGGGACGGGCCGCGTGTGTCAGGGACGCCAGCCGTCGGGGACGCGGCCCTGCTGCACCTTGAGGGTGCCGCTGCACGTCCCAGTGTCGGGATCGCCCCAGATCTTGATGGTGTCGACGTCGTTCGCCCAGGTGGTGTCGTTGGTGGGGTGGTCGTAGTTGCCGAGGTTCACGGCGGTGTTCTTCGGGATGCAGATGTACGCGTCCGGGGAGGGGCGCGTGTCGAGCAGCCAGACGGAGTCGTCGTTACGGGTGTTGACGACCGCGTCCGGATCGTTCTGTATCGCGGTCGGCATGTTCTGGTAGTAGGTGTCCTGGAACCAGCCGATGACGCTGCCGCCGGAGTAGGAACCCTCGTACACACATACGCGCGGGTACGAGCAGCCATGCATGCTGGCGGCGGAGGCAGACGAGGCTGTCAGCGGGGTCAAGGCCGCGGCCAGTCCGGTGGTGACCAAGGTCGCCGCCAGCTTTCTGTTCAGCTTCATGGGAACACTTCCTGGTGAGGTGGCATCGACGGAGCCGACCGCACCGGCCGGCTCCGCAACGAGATTGCGGGTTCGGCGCGACGTTCGGCCACAGCTGACGCAGAAGTGACCTCATCCCGGGACGTCCCGTGCACTGATCTGCGGAGATGTCGCCCGCCGAGTCCCTGCGGCGGGACTGCGGTGAGAGGGAATGGCTGACTCCGCGCCAGGGCTGGGTCGCACCAGGGCGGCGTGCCCGCTCTGTGATCCCCGTGACAGCTGATGCAGAATGAGACCGGGACACGGGGGACGGACCAGCGGTCCCTGATGTGAGCGGGGGGAATCATGCCGCGTTGGAAAGAGTTGCCCGCAGAACTGCATCCACACGTCCGCCAGTTGATCGTGCGACTTCGCAAACTCAAGGACCGCAGCCAACTGAGCACGCGTCAACTGGCTGTGGAGACCGGGTACAGCGCGAAGTCGTGGCAGCGGTATCTGAACGGCAGGTCGCTGCCGCCCCGGGAGGCCGTCGAGGCGATGGCCCGCGTCGGCGGTGACGATCCGCCCCGGCTGCTGGTGCTGTACGAGATCGCCGCCGAACGCTGGGCGGATGGACGGGTGGTCACCACCGACGCCCCCGAGAACCTCTCCGCGACACCGGCACGCACCCCCACGGAGCAGCAGCCGTACGGGCGTCACCTGCGCGCCGCGGTCACGGCGGGAGCCGTGGTCTCGGTGCTATCCATCTCCGCGGCGCTCCTGCTGGCCGTGCGGCTCACCGAGGCCCGTGCCCAGCTCGCGCAGGACCGCAGCGATGCTGTCGCGACGGCCCCGGCCACCGTGTCGGAGTCCCTGGTGCCGATCATCTACACCTGCCGGCTGGAGCAGCGTGACGGTCACTGGTACGCGGGCCTGACCCGGACCACGGACCTCCTCCTGTCCAACACCCACGTGGGGCTCGAAGTGGCCGAGGCGCAGTGCCTGCTGCGCCGGGCGGGCACTGCGCCAGGGGACATCGACGGCGTCTTCGGCCCGAAGACGCGGCGAGCGGTCGAGCTCATGCAGAAGCGGAACGGGCTGGTCGTGAACGGAGTCATCGACCCGCCCACCTGGCAGGCCCTGCGGGAGGCGGATCCGAAGTGACCGCGGAACACACCCGGCTGGTCGCGGCCCTGCGGGAGCTGCGGGCCGGTGCGGGGCTGAGCCTGGCGGCGCTGGCGGAGCGGACCGCGTACAGCAAGTCCTCGTGGGAGCGTTACCTCAACGGCAAGAGCCTGCCTCCTCGCCAGGCCGTACAGGAACTGTGCCGGCTCGCGAACGAAGCGGACGGGCGGCCGCTAGCCCTGTGGGAGATCGCCGAGTCGCACTGGAGCGGACGCGCGGTGGCCCCCGCGCCCGCTCCTCCCGCGGACGAATCGCCGCGGCCACATCCCGAGGAGGCGCCACCGCCCGCCATAACCGAGCGGCGGCGCCTTCGCGGGGGCAGGCTCCTGGTGGTGCTGGCGTCGGTGTACACCGTGACCGTCGGTGGTGCTGCGGCCCTGCTGTTCTCCCTGCTGCCGGACTCGCAGGCTCAGGAGGACGAACCGCTGCCGGCCTCCGTCCCGTTCTCCCTCGCTCCCCAATGCCACGGAGCCGCCTGCGAGGGCCGGGACCCCATGCGCCTGATCTGCGGCATCGGCCCCGACACCCTCACCACATACCGCACCGCCACCGGCGCCCACGTCGAGCTGCGCTACAGCAAGAAGTGCGGCGCGAGCTGGGCCCGGACCTGGGGGACCGAGATCGGCGACCGGGTGGACGTCACGGCAGGCGGCCCGACCCACAGCGTGCGCATCAGCAACAAGGACGACTCGGCAACCTTCATCTATACCGAGATGACCGAAGTCAGTCCTGGCAGCACCGTCCGGGCCTGCTTCCGGCCCGCGTCGGCCGACGGCGAACGGGAGTGCTTCGAGGCCCGCGTGGGCGGGGCCGCCACCACGACCCGGCCGCCCTCACTCCAGTAGCGTCAGGCCCTCGAGCGTGTCGATGCCGAAGTCGGGAATTCTCAGTGGGCGGAATGAGAGTGCATAGGAGTTTTGTCGTCACCTGAACGTGTGGCGGTGTGGCATCCCGGCCGGTCGGCGGCCATGGGCATGTTGGGCTGGGCGCTCTCACGTTGTCGGGCACGTGGGTATCTGACGTGGTGCCAGGGTGTGGCTGGCCCAGGCCTTCAGTGTTGATTCAAGCTGTGGTGGGCTGGCCGATGGTGCCGGTGAACTGGTCCCAGATCGCGAAGCGGGTGGTCATCTCGGTGCGGTGGTCGGGGGCGTTCATCAGGTGCCGTCGGGGGCGGAAGTGGGGCGAGATGCCGCTGAAGGCGGACAGGGACCGCTGGGCTGCGCCGACGCTGCGGAAGCCCTTCATCGCGCGTTCGCGTTGCCTGGTGGGCTGGTGGCTGTTCTCGGCCCGGTTGTTCAGGTACTTCGACTGCCGGTGCTCGACGGAGGGCATGACCTCGCGGTGGGCCGCGCCGTAGGAGCGGAGCTTGTCGGTGACGATCACCCTGGGCAGCGTGCGGGTCTTTGTGAGAAGACGGCGGAAGAAGCGCCTGGCCGCAGCCTTGTCCCGCCGGTTCTGCACGAGGATGTCGAGGACGTTCCCGCCCTGGTCGACGGTCCGCCACAGGTACTGCAACCGCCCGTTGATCTTGAGTGCCGTGCAGTGGTGCGGTGCGCGGACCGGGTGGGCCGCGCCGTTGACGCATTCACGGCAGGCCCACGTGGACGTCGTACGGCTGGATTGTTCAGTGCGCGGTGAGCCCGCCGTCGACCACCAGCTCCGAGCCAGTGACGAACGAGGAGTCGTCGCAGGCCAGGAAGAGGATCGCGGGTGCGATCTCGTCGGCGCGGCCGGCTCGGCGCATGGGGGTGCGTTGGATGTCCGGCTGCTGGTCGCCCTGATCGTCCAGGAGTTCGTGGATCATCGGCGTGGCGATCACGCCGGGATGCACCGAGTTGATCCGTACTCCCTGCCGGGCGTACTCGACCGCGGCGGTCTTGCTCAACAGGCGCACGGCCCCCTTGGACGCCTGGTAGGCCGCAGCCGCACCGCTTCCTACCAGGCCGAGTACTGACGACGTATTGATCACCGACGCGTTCCCGCTCGCACGCAGGAGCGGCAACGCCGCCTTCATGCCGAGCCATGTGCCTTTCTGGTTCACGTCGATGACGCGGTCCCACGCCTCTTCCCGCGTGTCCTCGATACCTGGCCAGTCCAGGATGCCGGCGAGGTTCACGAGCACGTCCAGCGTTCCGAACCGGTCGCGTACGACGGTGATCACTTCGTCCCACTCCCGCGCGGAGGAGACATCGAGGCGAGCAGCGACGACCTCCGCGCCGCGTGCCCCGATCCGGTGGGACAGGTCCCGCAGGGGGCCTTCGGCGATATCGGTGATCACTAGCCGGGCGCCTTCGCGGGCGAAGAGTTCGGCGGTCGCTGTGCCGAGGCCGCCGGTCGCGCCCGTGATCAGCGCGACCTTGCCGGAAAGTCGTTGTCCTGTCATGGATATGGTCCTTGATTCTCGTTGCTGCTGGCTGACTGACTGGCTGACTGCTGTGTCGGGACTTCTTGGTCCGCCGACGGTTCGCCCCCGGTGCCCAGGGCGACCGTGGCCCGGCCTCTCTACGACGACTTCTGCTCCCGGTAGAGCACGAGGTGCTCGTGATAGAGCACTCCGTCCCGGATGTCGCCCGTGGCGGTGAACCCGGTGTCGTCGACGTAGTCCAAGTGGCTGCCGGTCACCGTGTACCAGCCGGTGTACGCTCTGCGCCGCTCGCCGCGGGCTTCGTCGTAGCGGCCGTCCGGCAGCAGCTCCTGACGGATGTGACCATCCGCGGTCACCCACATCCCGACCACGTCGACATGGTCGCCCTCAACGGTCCCGGCCATGGCGGACTCCTCTCCTCGAATGGTGTGGTCCTTCCCGCTCCACCGAGTCTGGGCAGGTCAGCGGCCATCAACCAGGACGCGTGCTGCCTGGGTGTGGCACACCCAGGCAGCGCACCGGGCCGCCGCCTAGCCTGAACACATGGACGAAAACCACCTGGGAGACTTCCTGCGCACACGCCGCGACGGCCTGCGGCCGGAGGACGTCGGCATGGCGAGCTACGGGGCCCGCAGAGTCGCCGGACTGCGCCGCGAGGAGGTCGCCGTCCTGGCCGGAGTGAACGCCGACTACTACACCCGCCTGGAACAAGGCCGCGAGCGCAACCCCTCACCCCAGGTGGTCGACGCGCTCAGCCGCGCCCTGCGCCTCGACGCGGACGCACGCGCGCACTTGTACCGGCTGGCCGGGGCCACACCGAACGACCAGCCCTCCGTCCACGCCGCCGAGCGGGTCAGCCCTTCGCTGCGACAGCTGATGGACGGATACCCGAACACTCCAGCGTTCGTCATGAGCCGGACCCTGGAGCTCCTCGCCGTCAACGCCCTGGCCGATGCCCTCTACGCCCCGTTCGAGCCGGCGGACAACTTGGCCCGCATGACCTTCCTCGACCCCGCGGGCCGCAACTTCTACACGGACTGGGACCGGGTAGCACAGGCCACCGTCGCCAACCTTCGCGAGGCAACCGGATTCGATCCGGACAACCCGCGGCTGCGCGAACTCGTCCGCACCCTCACTGAGCACAGCGCGGACTTCACTCGCCTCTGGAACGCCCACACCGTGCGCGGCAAGACCCAGGACGCCAAACACTTCCTCCATCCGGAGGTAGGCCCCCTCACCCTCACCTACCAGGCTTTCGACGTACGCGACGCCCCCGGCCAACAGCTCGTCATCTACCACGCCGAACCAGGCAGCCCCAGTGCCCAGTCCCTCAATCTGCTCGGTTCCATCCACGCCACCCGGCGCTGGCCCGACCCCCGGCCCCGCCGCTGATCAGCCGACGGAACATGGAGATAGGTCGGCAATAGTGCCCGGTCGATTTCGCCCCGCGTGTTTCATAGGTGGGTCGCTCATGAAACAGGCGATCACCCGGCGGTCCCCCTGCGCCGGTCATGTTTCATGAGTTGTTGCAAACGGCTGGACGTCTGAAACACCCTCATGAAACGGTTCGGGATCGTGAGCGACGATTTCAAGCGCTTGGAATCGCACGACTGCCCGATGTCCACCTGCGCCGCCCCCGTGGGCTCCCCATGCCGGACCGGCAAGGGCAGGGTGGCGATCCAGTACCACACCCCCCGCTTCCGCCTCGTGCCCCAACTCGCCAAGGTCCTGGGCGCGCCGACCCCCGCCGTACGCAAGCCCGGGTCGGTCTGGACCGAGCTGCCCCGGCCGGTGAGCGCCGGCGCCGAACCAGTCGGACACGTCCGCCTCGGGGACCTGGAAGACCTCACACGACTACGCGGCCAAAAAGGCCCAGGTCGAACTCCTCTACGCGATCGCCGACGGTGAGGTCATACCCGAGGAAGGCAAGCCCGACATCATCTTCTGCATCGACGAGTTCGGGCCGCTCAACCTCCAGCCCCACCCCGGGCGGCAGTGGACCGAACGCGGCGGCCGCCACAAGGACCCCGCCCGGGAACCGAGGCGCCGCCGGCGGGCGACCTACACCCGCCCGCACGGGGTCCGGCATCTGTTCGCCGCCTACGACCTGGCCAAGGGCAAGCTCTACGAGGTCACATCAAACCGAAGAAGAAGTGGACCAGGTTCCTGGAGTTCTGCCGTTACCTGCGCAGTCTCTACCCGCCCGAGATCCGCATCGCGATCGTGCTCGACAACTTGAGCAGGGCAGCATGATCCGTCGCTACATCATCTGGGGAAACAAGCACGCCGCCGACGAACGCCTCCGCGAGGTCGTGAACAGGGCGAACGTTGCCTGATGCGGCACTAGTTTGCGGCTGGTGTCTGAGCTAGGACTCCCGGGCCCTCATGAGCGTGGCCAGGCGGCGGGGGTGGTTGCCGGCAGCGGGATCTCATTCAACCGCAGCCACCGGTTCTGGCCGTCCTCGTCGGGCAGGCGGAACCGGATGTCGCCGGCCTCATCCGACTCGTATGGGGCGTCGCCCACCGCCCGTAGGAGGGCCCGCAGTCTGGGGTAGGGGGCCTGCATGGCCCGTCCGCGGACGTCCTCGTCGCGCAGGGCGGCCAGTGCGAGGGAAGCGACGTTCAACCCGGTGCGCTGGTGGCCGGCGGCATGAGCCGCCACCTCCGGGTGGTCCAGGATGGAAGCCAGCGCTTCAGGCCCAGCGACCGTGTACGTCAGTACTAGGTCCCCGCGCTGAAGCATCACTTGCGCGCCGGGCGTCATCATCCCTTTCTGCGTCGGGTCCATCGACAGGGCCACTTTGCCGATCATTGGGCCCGCGCCGACCTCGCGGACCTTGTCGAACTGCTCCACGGTGGCGTCCACGATCCGCTCGCAGTCGGGCAGGATCAGCACGCAGTGCCCGTTCCAGGAGGTGCCGGTCCAGGACGGCTGGAGTGAGCCGTGGCGGACCCGGTCGCCGTTCGAGTCCTGGATCACTAGGTTCACCGGCTGCAGCTCGGCCCGTACTCCCAGCTGCCCGTAGGCGTTCCGCAGGGTCTGGCATGCGTCCACGCAGACGTTCGCCGGGATGCTGCCGTCGATGATCGATACCCACAGGTGCGGCAGCATCAGCTCCACCAGCTGGTCTGGCTTCGCGTGTTGCAGCAGCGTTGCTGTCATCTTCAGATCCCCCCGTAGCGGCGAACTGCCGCTCGGTAAGACCGGGCCCGCCGTACGGGGGCGCGGTGCCGAGGGACGGCGTGGGGGCCGCTGCTGGGGCGTCCGGTGCTTCTTGCCTCGCTTCTGCTTCGACATGCGCAGAGCGTAAAGACCCCAACTGGCTGTACACCAGAGCGCGTTGACCTTGCCGGGGCCACCGCGTGTGCCCGGCATCCGCTCGGACGACCGGTCCTGTTACCTTCTCCCGTCGGCATTCGTCATGGGTGTGACGACCGAATGCGAACGGGCGTCGCACCAACGAGCGAATCGAGAACCGGATGCTGACCAACATCATGTACGTGACGATCTACGTCACCGATCAGGACCGCGCACTGGAGTTCTACACCGAGGGACTCGGCCTGGAAAAGCGGATCGACTACCCGGGGCCCGACGGACGTTTCCTCACCGTCGGCGTTCCCGATAGCCCGGTGCAGATCATTCTGTGGTCGCAGGCGGAGGGCGCGGGACAGCCGGCCGGCGTGCCCGGTCCGCTGATCCTCGAATCCGACGATTTGCGAGAGGATTTCGAGATCCTGCGCCAGCGCGGCGTCACCTTCGAAGAGTCCGAACCCCAGGACTATCCGTTCGGGCTCCGTATCGAGGCGGTGGACCCGGACGGCAACCGGGTCTCGCTCCGGCAGCCGCGAAAGCCGTGACCGCCCACCCTCCCGGCCTCGTGACCGAGGCGTTCGAAGCCCAGCGCGACCGGCTGCGCGCCGTCGCGTACCGCGTGCTGGGCTCGCACGCCGATGCCGAGGACGTGGTCCAGGAAGCCTGGATGCGCCTGGTCCGCCAGGACGAGGCGACCATCGGCAATCTGGCAGGCTGGCTGACCACCGTGGTCGGCCGAATCAGCCTGGACCTCCTGAGATCCCGCCGAGCCCACCCCGAAACCGCCTACGAGCAAGAGTTCGCGAACCTCGTGGTGACACCCGACGATGACCCCGCGCCGGACGAGCAGGTGGCGCTGGCCGATTCAGTCGGCCTCGCCCTGCTCGTCGTCCTCGACTCGCTCACCCCGAGCGAACGCCTGGCGTTCGTCCTGCACGACATGTTCGCGGTCCCGTTCCAAGAAATCGGCCAGATCCTGGGCAAATCCACCGACGCCACCAAGATGGTCGCCAGCCGTGCCCGCCGCAAGGTCCAAGCCGCGGACCGGCCGGCGGGCACCGGCCGCGAGCACCGAAAGGCCGTCCAGGCATTCGGCGCTGCCGCCCTCAACGGCGACTTCGAAGCGCTCCTGCGTGTCCTCGACCCAAACGTGAAGCTGACCGTCGACACCCCCGATGGCGTGGTCGTCACCCTCGGCGCCACCAGGGTCGCCGCTGGTGCCCGTATGTTCTCCGGCGAGGTCGCCCGCCAACGACCCGTGCTGGTCAACGGCATCCCCGGCCACATGTCCTGGAGCCCCGACGGAAGCCCTCTCTCCATCATCGCCTTCACCGTCACCGAAGGCCGGATCACCGGCATCCACATCGTCGTCGACCCGGCCAAACTCGTCTCGATCCATCTGCCACCCGGGTCTGTCAAACGAGCGGTGTAGCCGGGGTTGACGGTTACTGACAGGCTGCTGAGAGTCGGCCGTCGAAGGTGATGTCGAAGGCGTTCAGTGCGGTCTTCCAGCGCATGGTCCAGCGGGCCTGGCCCTTGCCGGTGGGGTCGAGAGACATGATCGCCATGTAGACGCACTTCAGCGCGGCCTGCTCGTTGGGGAAGTGTCCGCGGGCCTTGACCGTCCGGCGGATGCGGGCGTTGACCGACTCGATGGCGTTCGTCGTGCAGACGATGCGGCGGATCTCGGTGTCGAACCGCAGGAATGGGGTGAACTTCTCCCAGGCGTTCTCCCACAGCTTCACGATCGCCGGGTATTTCCTGCCCCAGGCGTCGGCGAACTCGGCGAACCGGTCCAGGGCGGCCTCCTCGGTCGGCGCTGTATAGACGGGCTTCAGAAGCTTGGCGATCTTGTCCCAGTCCTGGCGGGCGGCATAGCGGAAGGAGTTCCGCAGCAGGTGCACCACGCAGGTCTGCACGATGGTCCGCGGCCAGACGGTCTCCACCGCCTCGGGCAGGCCCTTGAGCCCGTCGCAGACCAGCATCAGCACATCGCTCACGCCGCGGTTCTTGATCTCGGTGAGGATGTGCAGCCAGTGCTTGGCGCCCTCGCCGCCGTCACCGGCCCACAGCCCCAAAATCTCCCGTCGGCCCTCGGTGGTCACGGCCAGAGCCACGTAGATGGGCCGGTCGGCCACCACACCGTCGCGGATCTTCACGTGGACAGCATCGATGAAGACCACCGGATAGACGGCGTCGAGCGGCCGGCTCTGCCATTCGGCCATGCCCTCCAGCACCTTGTCGGTGATGGCGGAGATGGTCTGCCGGGAGACCTCGGCGCCATAGACCTTGGCCAGGTGCGCCTGCACCTCGCCAGTGGTCAGCCCCTTCGCGGCCAGCGAGATCACCATCGTCGACGCCGCTCAGGCGCTTCTGCCGCTTCTTGACAATCTTCGGTTCGAAGGAGCCGTCGCGGTCGCGGGGCACGGCTATCTCCATCGGTCCGACATCGGTCAGGACGGTCTTGGAGCGTTTGCCGTTGCGGGAGTTGCCACCGTTCTTGCCGACCGGGTCGTGCTTGTCATAGCCCAGGTGGTCGGTGATCTCGCCCTTCAGGGCGGACTCCAGCAGCCGCTTGGTCAGCTGCTGGAGCAGCCCGCCCTCACCGGTCAGCTGCAGGCCCTCGGCCTGGGCCCGGCCCACCAGCTCGTCAACCAACTGGTCGTCCACAGCCTTTGCCCGCACAGCCTCCACGGGCTCGACAGCCTCGGATCCGGACACGTTCTCACTGGTCATCGATGCATCTTCCGTGATCGGGAGTTACACCGAACGTCTCAGAGTCCCGTCCACCCCGGACTGAGCGGGTGTGTCAGGGGCTACCCGCGTATGTGCAAGTCAATCCGAGCCGACCGAGCACGACGAGCAGGCGGCTCGGATTCGGGTCGGTCCTCGGCGGACCAGCTCACCTCCTCGAGGTCATCGGATGGCCGGCCGACCCGCTACTGGCGACGTAAGTCGCGGGCCAGAGCGAGCGTGAGATTGTTCGGCTCGGCCCTGGTGGTGGTCGTCGGGTGGCAGCGCGGATGCAGCGCAGCATTTGCATGGGCCGGGTGAGGCGAGCTGCTGTGTGGCTCGCACAATTTCGCCGTCCTAGTACTCCAGCCGTAGATCGTGATCTCGATGGTGAGGGGCGCCGAGGCGACAGGTGGCCAGCGTCGATCATCTCGCCCGAGATCGCCCACGCCGTCGCGGGCGTCGGCTCCTTCTCCGTCTACCCGAGTTCACCGAGACGGAGGGCGTCCCTTATCTCGCTGAGCTTCGCGGTCGTTGCCGGGGTCCGCTCCTGCGCTTGTTCAGCGAGTTGTAGGGCATCGTCAATCTCGCTGAGCTTCACGGAGGACAGGACGGCCGCCCGCTCTATCAGGTCGTCCCGGGACACAGTGGTCAGCCACGTGCAAGGGGTGAAGCCTGGACGCGGGAACGCGAGCCGCAGCACGCCTTCGAACGGCAGACCTTCAATGGCGCCGACCGTCACTTCGATGCCCAGACCGCTGATGTCGACGCCCGCCGGAGCGACGACCTGCATCACCCGGATACCGGACGTGTCGTCTCCCGACAGCAGTACGACCAGCCTCCGCTCGTCGAACTGGACCCACCAGACTTCGCCACGTTGCACAAGTCCTCCAGACATAGGATGGCAGGCAGACGCTGCGCGAGCCTGACGCGCTGTGGAGACGGGTGCGGCCACCGTTGATCATCGGTGTGTGAAGACTGAAGATCATGCGGTAGCCGCAGGTCACAGCGTAAACCCTGCCCGCTGGCAGGAGGCGTTCGAGGGCCTGATGAGCCGGATAGCGGGACGGTTCACGCGGGTCCAATCCCGGCGCCGGGCCCGGAAGTTGGTACTCGGCCTGCTGTCGGACCTGCCGCGCAAGAACTGCTGGACCATCGCCGAGTGGGCCGGAGACAGGGCCCGGACGGCATGCAGCACCTGCTCGGGCGGGCCAAGTGGGACGCCGACCAGGTCCGCGACGACGTAAGTGACTACGTGGTGGAGCATCTGCACGACGACGAGGCGGTGCTGGTGGTCGACGAGACCGGCGACGTGAAGAAAGGCACCGACACCGTCGGTGTCCAGCGCCTACACCGGCACCGCGGGCAGGATCGAGAACGCCCAGGTCGCCGTCTACCTGGTCTACGCCGGCCGCCGCGGGCACGCCGCAGTGGACCGGGAACTCTATGTTCCGCGTTCCTGGACCTCCGACCCCGGCCGCTGCCGGGCCGCCGGCCTCGGTGACAATACGGAGTTCGCGACCAAGCCGGAGCTGGCCGCTCGCATGGTCACCCGATTCCTCGACGCCGGCCATCGGGCCGCCTGGGTCGCGGGAGACGACGTCTACGACGGCAACCCGAGGCTGCGCACCGCGCTGGAGGAACGCGGCACCGGCTACGTCCTCGCGGTGGCCTGCTCGCACGAAGTCACCACAGGCGCCCGGGAGTTTCCCGCGGACACGCTGGCCAGGAAGGTGCCCAAGAGGGCCTGTGCAGAAGCTGTCCGCAGGGGCCGGAGCCAAGGGCCACCGCTTCTACGACTGGGCCGTCATCGACCTCACCGACCCCCTGCCCGGGAGCCGGCAGCTGCTGATCCGCCGCAACCGCAGCACCGGCGAACTCGCGTACTACCGCTGCTACTCGCCGGCCGCAGTGCCGCTGACCACCTTGGTGCGCGTCGCTGGATCAAGGTGGCGGGTCGAGGAGTTTTTCCAGTCCGACAAGGGCTTGGCGGCCTTGGACGAGCACCAGGTCCGCCGCTACTCATCCTGGTCCCGCTGGGTCACCCTGGCCATGCTCGCGCACGCCTTCCTCGCCGTCGTCCGCGCGAACGAACACGACCGTCATCCCTCACCCAACGGGCTGATACCGCTCACCTGCAACGAGATCCAACGACTATTCATCACGCTCGTCATCCAACGCGTCTTTGACCCTGTCCACCAGCTTGGCTGGTCCGTCTGGCGACGCCGCCACCAGGCCCGATCCCAGACCAGCCACTACCGGCGACAAACCGCTCAAGCATGAAGATCACGATCTACCGCTGGAGTACTAGGGCAGGCGCAAAGCGGCTCTTGGGGCCTACCGGTCGGAGCATCCTCGGCCCTGGGGGCCTCCGGTGCACCGACGGGGCCCTCAGGTGCTCGGGCGACCGCGGCTTGTTCAGGGTGTCAACGAATGCGTGGCTGATGACCGTATGGGCTGGTGGAGGCATACGTGGCGGGTGCTTCGTCGGCTGCGGGCGCGTTGTGGCGTGCTTTCGTCGGCTGAGGATGGGGGAGTGGGGCGGACCTTTTCGTCGACCGGCGGGAGGGGGTGCGCCGTTGAACACTCCGCAGGGGGCCGCTGAGAGGTGCCTCGCGCGACTGCTTTCGGGAGCCCGGTGTGTGGGTGGGGCCGTCGTAGGTAAACAACCGGTCCTGACTGTAAGAGAGGGCGCAGCGGGCAAGAGTGGCCCTGAAGAGCAGAAACACCCCTCCGTATCATGTTCTGACGAACTGGCAGCCGGTTCTGAGCATCGTGCACACGGTTTCTGAGGGCAGGGCAGGCAGCTCTGGAGGCCGTGGTGCTCATGTTTCAAGGACCGTGACCACTGTTGCAAGACCTGACTAAGACGTCATCTCAATTGGTGGATAATTGTGTAGATAGTCGCTGGCAGACGTGCTGTGGTGGCGGTTGAATGCCTTGGTGAGCGACTACTGGACACCCGCGCATCACGCGGTCGAGCACGAGGATGCGGAGACCCTGGCCCGGTTGCTGGCCGACGGTACCGATCCTGATGAGGTCTTCAGCAACATGACGCTGCTGACGCACGCAATCGACGCCGAGGGCGATGGCTCCCTGCAGAGTGGTCAACCGTTGACCGTGCACACCACTGCTGTGCTGCTGGCCTTCGGGGCTGACCCGGAGCTCGCCGATCCAGACGGTCGCACCCCCATGGACATGGCCAAGCACTACGGCCACGACTTGGCGGTGAAGCTGCTGCGGGCCCACATCAGCGGCCGAGCCGCCGGTAACAGATGAGGGTGCAGGCGATACTCGTGAAGGCGAGGAAATGCTCGGCCTTGCGCTCATAACGACGGTGGAGACGGCGGCAGCCGGCGAGCCAGGACATGGTGCGTTCGATCGTCCAACGATGACGTCCCAGCCGCTGGGAGGTCTCAACTCCCTTGCGGGCGATGCGGTGCCGGATGCCTCGGCAGCTTAACCATCGCCGCAGGTGGGCATAGTCGTAGCCCTTGTCGGCATGGAGCTTGCCGGGCTTGTGACGCCGGGGGCCCCGGCGGGACCGGACCGGCGGTATGCCCTTCACAAGCGGGATCAGGGCCTGGCTGTCATGGACGTTGGCACCCGAGGTCCCCACGGACAGGGGCAGACCGGTCCGCTCGGTGATCAAGTGGATCTTTGAGCCGTACTTGCCCCGGTCTACAGGATTCGGACCTGTCAGGTCCCCCTTTTCAGGGCGCGCATGTTCACCGAGTCGATCGCGCACCGCGACCAGTCCAGTTCGCCACGGGACCCGAGCTCGTCAAGCACCAGGCGGTGGAGCTTGGCCCACACCCTGGCCTTCGTCCACTCGGTGAAGCGTCGGTGAGCCGTCGCGCCGGACGGCCCGAACGACGCGGTCGGCAACTGCTGCCACGTGCAGCCCGAGGTCGCCACGAAGACGATCGCGGCCAGCACTTCGCGGTCGCCATGCCTCCGCCGGCCCCCACCCTGGGGCCGCGACGGCGCTTCCGGAACCACTCGCTGGAACAGCTCCCACAACTCATCCGGCACCAGCCGCTCGACGATCCTCACCACGACCGCCAGCTTACCCAGCCAAATGAGATGACTTCTAAGGGCTGTCCCGCAATCGCCCGCTCGCCGCCTGGCATGATCGACGCGTGACCAGTGAACCTGGGCGGCCGGGCCGCATGAAGTACGTCCTGCTCGATGTCGATGGCACGTTGATCGACGCGGTGAGCAACCAGCGCCGAGTCTGGGCAACCTGGGCAGAGCGGTACGGGCTGGATGCTGAAGAGGTCTACCGGGTGGCTCTGCAGACGCGACCGATGGAGACGTTCACTCAGGTCGCTGCGGACCAAGATCCGTGCGAGTGCCTGGCCACGCTGCACGAACTGGAGGACGAAGACGTCCGATCCGGCGTCTATTCGGCTTTCGACGGCGCATCCGAGCTGCTGCACGGCCTGCCACCGGGGACTTGGGCGCTGGTGACCTCGAACTACGAGCACCGGGTGCGCGGCCGTTTCCTGCGGACAGGCCTGCCGGTGCCGGACATGATCGTGGACGCGGCTGCGGTCGAGGAGGGCAAGCCCTCTCCCGTCCCCTATCTGCGAGCCGCTGCACGGCTGGGAGCCGAGCCGGGAGACTGCCTGGTCATCGAGGACGCCCCGTCCGGGGTGCGGTCCGGGCTGCGTGCCGGGATGACGGTGTGGGGCGTGAACGCCGCTGTCGCGGTGGAGGGGGTGCACCGCCACTTCGCCAGTCTGCACGAGGCCGTCCCGCACATCCTGGCCTTCATATCCGGCCCTCACGGGAATGCCGAGCATGAGGCCGTCCGTCGGCACCAAGCCTCGCTGGCGGCCTGTCCCCGACTGTGTTTTCCCGCACCCGGCGCCAGGTCGTAGAGGCCGGTTGGCTCGAGGAATCCGAGCGGCTCGCTCAGATCAGCTACTACCGGCTCAGCGTAAAGAGCACCGGGGAGGACGTCGTCGTCCCTCTGCGCCGCGCAACCTGAACGGCTCCGAGAACCAGTACTCATGTACGTGAGGTCAATGAGTACCGATCCCAGGATCGGTACTCATTGACCTCACGTACATGACTGCCTCCAGGTAGGTGGTCTCCTCTCGCGTGTACTGCGGGGCGGTCCAGACTCCGCGCTGGGCCGCTATTCGTGTCCGCGATGCCAGGGGAGTCAGGGACAGCCGGTCCCGCGAGCGAGCCTCTGCAGGCGGTGCACCGGGGGTAGCCGCTCGCTCGCTTCTGCCGTCCGGACAGGATCCGCCGACGCAGGTCCTTGGCGGATCCCTAGGCGCGGGGCAGCGGCGGGTCGCGGTACCCCGGAAGTAGCGGCACTGTGTGCGTCCGCATGCTGGAGCCGCAGCACCGACTGCCATGCCTACAGGGTGTCTTTGGCGCGGCCGGTGCGGGACGGTCGGTTCGCTTCCCTGCCGATCTGGTCGGCGACGTACTGGATCTCCTTGTCCCCGTAGGCGGTGCGTACTCCGGAGAAGCTGTATCCGGCGTGGCGGGCGAGTTCCTCCAGCCCGTAGGGGCGGCTGCCGTGGAACTCGCGCCCGTAGGCCAGCAGTCGGCGGATCTCGGCGTGGATGGCTTCCTTCTGCGTCTTGAGGTCATCGAGGGCCAGCAGCAGCGGGTCCACCTGGAGGTCGTCGCTTGCGGCCTCCAGGTGGAGGGCGTCCTTCTTGCGCTGCTCCTCAACCTGTTCGCAGGCGTCGGTGTAGCAATCCTCGGGGGTGACGGTGCCCGGTAGGGGCAACGGATTGCGCAGGGCGGCCAGTTCGTCAATCGAGTGCATGCTTGCGGTGGTCGCAAAAAATTGCGTTCATCGCAACAAAGTGAGGTAATAGGAGTGTGGTTGTGAAGGGACAGTGTCCCCGGGCCTCACCCATTGCCTGTAGGGGAGACCGTTTGGCTGAAGCCCTGCAGAGCCTTTCCCCGCGTAGGCGACCGCCCTTCAGCTTGTTCTTTATCTACCAAGATCTTCCGGGCTTGCCGATGGCCTTGAGGGTCTCGGGGCGTTTGGCGGTTTTGCCGACGTCGTAGCGGGGTGCCCGGTGCTTGTTCTTGGCGCCGGGTGGGCGTCCGGGGCCTGCTCCTCGGGGATTGGGAACACGGGTGGGGCAGGCGAGGTGAGCGCGGATGTTCCTGAACCCCCGGCGGACCCGGGCGGGGGTGAGCCGGTCGGAGGTGGTGGGTTTCTCCCAGGGCCGGCGGAGGTCCGCGGCGAGGGGGCGGGCGAGTCGAAGCTGGGTGTGAGCGACGATCGGGATCCAGGTCCACCGGTCCGCAGCCTCGGGGTACGGAGTTTCGGGGTCGTCCAGCCGAGGGGCTGCTTTCGCGAAGCGGAAGGTGTGCTCCAGATCGAAGCGGCGGAGGAATGCCTGCCAGGAGCGGTCCACGTCGTCTGGGGTGGTGCCGATCCTGGAGGACCATAACCACACCGGCGGGGCATCCCGTTCCTTCGAGAGGTGCTCGACCTTCAACCGGATCAACGTGCCCTCGACCAGCGGTAGTTCACCGTCATAGTCGAGCCAGGAGGAGCGGTGGGTGAGCCTTGGGTGGACCCGGTCCCACGCCTGGGTTTCGGCCTTGCCGTGGTTGGTGGTGTCGGTGACGGTGGTGATCGCGGGCTCGGGCCAGGTCTCCGGCTTAGCGAAGCGGAATTCAGGACCGTGCTTGGGCGGCTGACCGTTGACGCCGTGCATCCGCGGCGGCTTCGGCAGACGCATGACCCCGTCGGAGCGGACCCGGCCGACGAGCTCGACGGGCAGGTCGCGCAGGACCCAGGCCAGGCGAGTGACGTCATAGCCGGCATCGCTCACGATCACGATGGCCGGATCCCCGGCCTGCCACTGCCCCGCGGCGATGAGCCGTTCAACGACTCCGCGGAGCTGATCAGCGGTACTCACCCTCACGGCCTTGTCACGGTCACGCGCATCCTTAGTCGGAGCACATGATCAGACGAAGGCCGCCCCCACGTCCGGCGAATCCCCAGGTGAGCAACCCAGTTCGAGATTCGGTTCGAATCGGACAGGGGGCTCATGCTCAGGGTTGTCTCACTTAACGCTGCCGGTGAGCGAGCTGCGGCCGTCCAGCAGGAAGCTCACCGACGCATGGAGATCCGCAGGCTCTCGGTAGTGCAGGCCGGTCATTCCAAGTGCTACTGCGGCTTCGATGTTCTCCAGTCGGTCATCCACGAAGAGGCATCGATCGATGGCGACGCCGGCCCGCTCGGACGCGATCTCGTAGATCGCCCGGTCCGGCTTGGCTATCCCGACCCGGGCACTGCTGACGACATGGTCTGCGAAATCCGACAGCCCCAACGACGCCAGGTCGTCCTCCAACTCCAGCGTCGCGTTCGATACAAGGATCAGAGGCATATGTGCCTGGACCCGCCGAAGCATGGCCACGACCACCTCGTCGGCCCAGAACGGCGCCCTGGCGAGTGCCGTGCCCAGCTCGCGTGCCGTCGTCTTCGGAACCCGGTCCGCAAGGCCGAGCACGATGGAATCCACCCACTCCTGCTGAGTGATCTTGCCAAGGAGTAGGGGTAGATCTATCTCAGGCGCGTACGCCACCTTCATGGTCGTGCCCTGCTCCAGCCCTGCTGCACGTTCCAGCCTCGCGAGCTCCGTGGTGTCGTAGAAACGGATCACGTTGTCGAAGTCGCACAGCACCGCGTCAAAGGGTCTGCTGGAAGGCTCGGAAGTCGTCACCGCCCCTGGATAGCACACTGCCCCAGCAGGCGAGTCGTTGTCCCATGTGACCATGCCCTCGACGTGCAAACCGGACACCGTCAGATCAGACGGAGGCAAGGTCGCATGGGACGGGACACTGAGCCGGTAGATAAAGAACAAGTTCAGTGCCTGTTTCTGAACCCTTCACCAGCAGGTCAGAGGCCGCCACTATGTCACCGGTATGGCCCACCAATTCGGGCGGCCCCGCCTGCGCGACCCAGACGATGAGAGCATCCCGGCGTATCACGCCGGACCTCCGCCAAGGAAGGGAGACGTCATGCGCCGTCTCAGCACCGCCCTGTTGGGAGCCGCCGTACTCGTCGGCATCCTCGCCATTCCCGCCCACGCAGTCCATGCCACTGCAGCCCCTACTGCATCCGCGGCTGCTCCTCCTCCCGGGATCCAGCTGCCCCAGCTGCCCAACATGCCCCAGCTGCCCCAGATCCCCGGGCCCGGATTTTCCGACTGACCAAGATCAAGCTGCCCGAGACCGAGGTGCGGTGAGTCCTGTTTCTGACCCCTGGCCGGCGGGCGCTCGGTAGGCTCTCGTATGGGCCCGGACCAGATTCACCACGGTGAAATTGAGAACGATCAACGCCGCTGGGCTCCTCGATGCGCTCCTGGTGGCGTTACTGGTCAGCACCGCCAAGCCTTCCGTTCGGGGAACGGTCACTGTGACCGTTCCCCAAACGTTTACGCAAAGCGCCCATTTCAGGTTGGCGGCCTCTGACCTGCTGGTACAGGGTTCAGAAACAGGCACTCAGCTTGTTCTTTAACCTCCGTCCCTACTCTGACGCTCCTTAATGGGGTGATCATGACGAGCTGATCCGACACACTGGTTCGATGCGGCATGATGATGAACAGCCTTTGTCCGGTGGCAACGTCAGTGATGGTGTCGTTCGCGTCGGGGACACCGTTCGCCGTCCCGCCGGACCATGGACTCCCGCTGTGCATGCCCTGCTTGCCCATCTGTGCGAGGTGGGATTCGGCGCGGCGCCTCGTCCGCTCGGCATTGACGATCAGGGGCGTGAGGTCTTGACCTTCATGCCGGGAGATGTGGTCTGGCCCGACCGGTTCTCGCTGATGGAACCCACTCGCCAACTGGCTCGCGTGGCACGGCTGATCCGGGACTTCCACGACGCCGTGCAGGACTTCACGCCGCCCTCCGATGCGCAGTGGCAGACGCTGATCCCCGCTGAGGGCAGTGACATCATCGCCCATAACGACCTGGCCCCCTGGAACCTCGTGGTCGCAGACGAGGCGCGGTGGGCCTTCATCGACTGGGACGCTGCAGGTCCCGGCTCGCGCCTGTGGGATGTCGCATACGCCATTCACGGGTTCATCCCGCTGTCCGCGCATCCGGACTGGCAGAGCCCGGACGCGGCGGACCGACTGCGAGTCTTCGCCGACGCCTACCGTCTGGCTGAGTCCGAACGCCGTCGGTTGGTCCCTCTACTGGGGCGCCGTACGCGTTCCATGCACGACTTCCTGCGCGACCAGGCAGCCCAAGGAGCCCCGCCCTGGGCAAGGCTGTGGGCTGAAGGACACGGCGACGCCTGGCGAAACGACGCCGAATACATCGAGCAACGAGAAGACCAGTGGATGCAGGCCCTGCTCGCTAGCTGAGCAGCAGTGCCCGTGCCTGGCTCCCGGCGTCGAACGACATCTCGAACTGGATCACTCACCTGGGCATTCGCCGGACATTGAAGCGGCCTTCGCTTAATCATGTGCTCCGACCAAGGTGCACCATCGAGACGAAGGCCGTGAGGGTGAGTCTGCTGCCTGATGCCGGTCCCGGGGAGGCGTTCGCAAGCGTCATGCTTCCGGGAGGACTCATTCGACTGTCCGACCGTGCGCAGGGACGAACTGTTCGACCTCGTGGACGCGTTGTTGTGCGCGGACGGGCCGGTGACCTCGCCGGTGGACCTGACGCTGGTGGCCGAGCACCGGCGTGGGCACGGCGCTATGTACGAGGCGCTGAACTGCGGGAACGTGGACGTGCCCCAGCTGCGGCAGGTGCTTGCCGGTCTGCCGATGCCGCGGGCCGCCGACGGGCGCCTGGTCCTGGCGGTCGACGTCAGCAACTGGCTCCGTCCCGACGCGCCGACCAGCGCGGACCGCCTGTTCTGCCACGTCTACGGCCGCAGCGGACGCTCCTCGGACCAGTTCATCCCCGGCTGGCCGTACTCCTTCGTCGCCGCCCTCGAATCGGGCCGGACGTCCTGGTGCCAGCTCCTGGACGCCGTCCGTCTCGGACCCGAGGACGACGTCGCCGAGGTCACCACCACCCAACTCCGCCGCGTGGTCGAGGACCTGCTCGAGATGGGCCGCTGGCACTTGGGCGACCGCGACATCCTCATCGTCTTCGACGCCGGCTACGACGCCCCGCACATGGCCCACCTCCTAGACGGCCTCCCGGTCGCAGTGCTGGGACGAATGCGCTCCGACCGCGTCATGCGACGGCCGACACCCACGCTCAAGGAGTACACCCTGGCCCCCCAAGGCGGGCGACCGCCGAAGCACGGCAAGGATTTCCGCTTCGCCAAGCCGGAGACCTGGGGCGAGCCGGACGCGGCCACGACGCAGGTCACCGACCGTTACGGCACCGCCCGCGCGATGGCCTGGGACCGCATCCACCCCCGCCTGACCACGCGCTCCGCATGGATCGACCACACCGGCGAACTCCCCATCATCGAAGGCACGCTGATCCGCCTCCAGGTCGACCGCCTGCCCGGCGGAGGCGACCCGCTCCCGTTCTGGCTCTGGTCGTCCGCCACCGGCCTGAACAGCGAGGACGCCGACGTGCGCTGGCAGGCGTTCCTTCGGAGATTCGACATCGAGCACCTCTTCAGGCTGATGAAACAGACCCTCGGGTGGACCCGTCCGAAACTGCGCACCCTCGAAGCCGGCGAGCGCTGGACCTGGCTGATCATCGCCGCGCACACCCAGATCCGCCTTCTGCGCGAGGTCGCCGCCGACTTGCGACGGCCGTGAGAGAAGCCCGCCGAGCCCGGCCGGCTCACCCCGGCCCGAGTCCGCCGGGGGTTTCGGAACCTCCGCCCCGCACCTGCACTGCCCCGCCCGTGCACCGAAACCCTCAACTCCCGGCCTTGGAAGGCCATCTGGCTCGAAGAACCTGCGGCCCGCCACCCGCTACGACGTGGGCAAGACCGTGAAACGACCCGAGAGCATCACCCAACGAAACCGACTCAGACCATAAAGATCAAGCTGAGCGAGTGTGCGGGCCCTACCCACGGGTACGGCGCTTCCTGCGGTCGGCCTCGGCATCCGACGATCCTAGCCATCTGAACGAAACCCCGCCCCCTCACCCGGCCCAAGAGTGCTGAGAAGATCCTCGACCGACTCGCCGGCTGCTTCCGCTCCCTCAACAAAGAGCGAGCACTCCAACCTGGCAATCAGGAACTTCCGTGGGATCGCGACCCAGTAGACGAGACTGCCGTCTGCTACGAAGCAGGGCCCTCACATCGCTCCTAATATGGGACGCGATCACTGTGACAACGAGTCCGAAGCCATCGACACGGACCCGGCCGCCCAGGTGTACTCGAACTCGGGCAGCTCAAAGCCCTGCTCGAACAGGCAGACGCGCTCGTCGGTACGCAGAGCACCGTGGCGCTCGTAGAAGGCAACGGCGCGTGTATTGGCGCGCAGTACCTCCAGATAGACATCCCGCCCGGGATGCTCGGTGGCAGCCCACGCGAGAGCGTGTCGGAGCAGTCGGCCTCCGATGCCGGAACCAGTACGGCCTGGCCGGGCATGCAAATTGTCCAGAAGGATGCGTCCGTCGGGGCGCGGAACGAGGTACGCGAAACCGTCCATCTCGCCCCCGCCCACGGCCACAAACAGTCCTGCAGCTGGCTGCGGCTCCAGAATTCGCCCGTGCCATAGCGCCAGCCGGTCCTCGAACAGGGAGCCGCCCAAGAAACTACTCGGCATGATCCCCGCATACGCCGTACGCCAACTCTCCGCGTGAAGCGCCGCGATCTGTTCCACATCGCCCCGCATACCCGTTCTGATCTCCATGTCGACGAGCCTCGCGTATGGCCTCGGGCGTTGTCACATCCGTAACTGATCATTTCAGAATGAAATTGGCTCACGGGCTTGGCAGTTGGGCTGGTGGGCGGCAGAGTTCTGCGGGTGTCGGATGATCTTGTTCCTGATGATGTGTGGGATCGTGTCGCCCCGCTCCTCCCGCCTCGCCCGCCGCGGCGTCAGCGGTATCCGGGCCGGCTGCCGGCGGATGACCGTGCGGCTCTGCGCGTAATCGTGTGCGCGCTGCGCACGGGTGTGGCCTGGGCGGACGTGCCGACTGAGACGATCGGCTGCAGCGGGGTGACATGCCGGCGGCGGCTGCGGGACTGGACCGAGGCCGGTGTCTGGCCCCGGTTGCACGAGATCCTCCTCGCGGAACTTCGAAAGGCCGGACTGTTGGACATGGAGGACGCCGCAGTCGACGGCTCGCATGTCCGGGCCCTGAAAGGGGGGCTCACACCGGACCTTCGCCGGTCGACCGCGGCCGCCGGGGCAGAAAGAAAGCACCATGTGATCACCGACCGGCACGAACGAAGATCGCCCGCAAGGGCACCGCCCACGGCTCCGGCCTGGGCAGGACCAGGTGGGTCGTCGAGCGAACCTTCGCCTGGTTCCACCAGTTCAAGCGCCTGCGGACCCGCTACGAGATACGAGCCGACCTCCACCTCGGACTGCTCCAACTCGCTTGCAGCATCATCTGCTTGAGACGACTCCGAACCTCATTCTGAAATGATCAGTTAGAGCGACCGAGGATAGGCCCGAGGGTTGCGGAAGCCCAGGGATCTCATGGCGATGGAAATGCTCTACTGGTCCTCGCCTGGCATGTCGGACGATCTTCTCTGCGCCATCAGTTTCCCGGGAACCATCTGGCCTGCCGCAGGGGTAGGTTCGGTCTCGGCCTGGGCGGCCTTGCGGGCTTCCAGGGCGACCGCGTCAGCGGTCATCGCCCCGGCCCGCAGGGCCGCAGCCAGGCCGGCGACGACATGCTCATGAGGCAGATGACGCCCCAGCAGAAGCACCTCGATCAGAGCCCGGGTGCCGTCCCGCTCGCCACGGATCTTGCGGGCCTGGTCCCACCAGGCGTCGTGGACCGGGGTGAACCTGCCTGCCGAGCGGGCCTGTTCGAGCGCTGTGGAGCCGGGGAAGGCGCCGGGCTTGCGGACCAGGACCTCCAGGTAGTGGTCAGGTCCAAGCGGACGGCGCCCTTCGCGATCAACCGCTCGTGCCGGGCGACTTCCACGTTCTGGTCATAGACCATCAGGTGAGAAGCGTGCAGCACGACACGCACGCGTTTGCCGATCAGCCGGATCGGGACCGAGTAGCGGTTGGTGCGGACCGGGATCTGTCCATAGCGGTCGACCCGCGGCGTGAACAGCCGTCCCGTCTCGAACGGTTCCTCGGGCAGCGGCATCAGCAGCGGCTGCTCGACGGCGAAGTACTCCGCGACCGTCTTGGGCCTGGAGCCGATGCGGCGGGCATCGTCCTGCCGGTCCCACTGTTCGACCATCTCGTTCAGCTCGGAGAGCGAGGAAACCTCGGGGACGGGAACGAAGTGATTGCGGCGGAAGTAGCCGATCATCCCTTCGACTCCGCCCTTCTCGTGGGCGGCTTCGATGCCGGGCCGGCAGTAGACGCTTTCGATGCCGAAGTGCGAACGGAAGGCGATCCACCGGTCGGCCTCAACTCTTCCCCGGCTCTGCCCCAGCACCCGGGCGACGGCGGCTTTGAGGTTGTCGTAGCGGACCTTGGTCCGCGGGACCCCGCCCAGAGTCCGCAGTGCTGGACGTGGCCTTCGAAGAAGGCTTCCTGGCCGCAGGAGGCGAACACGCGGTGGACGGCCTTGCCCGAGTACGACAGCCGGAAGGAGAACAGATGGCAGGTCACCAACTCGCCGCCCAGGCGCACGGTCACGTCACCGAAGTCCACCTCAGCGTCGTGACCGGGCAGATGAGTCTGCGGGACGAACGCCTCCAGCGGCGCCTTGCCGGACTCGACCAGGATCTCTGGCTTCCGGCCAGCGACGTAGTAGCGCACCACCCCGTAGGAGACGTCCGCCCCGTGCTCCTCGACCAGACGGTGAAAGATCCGGGTGACCGTGTGCCGCTGCTTACGTGGCGCGTCCAGATCCGCCCGCAGGATCTCATCGATCACCGTCTTGTACGGATCCAGAGTGGTGGCTCGGGGCGTCAGCTTCTTACGAGGTTCCGGCCAGGACGAGTCCAACGCCTTCCGTACCGTCCGCCAGGTCACGCCGTGCTCGCGCTCAAGCTCCCGCATCGACATGCCGCCGCGAGGTCACGCCGGATCGCCGCGTACAGCTCGACCTTTGACATCTGCGGCATGACCAGGACCTTTCGCCAGGAACATCCCGATGCCGCCCTGGCCAGAACCTGAGTGCCTCCCAAACTCAGGCTCTGGCCCACTTCTTGTGGTTGCGTACGCAGGGTGACTGTTGATCTTCATGTGATGTCAGTTGAGATCGCCCGAAAATCGCCCGGCTGGAATGCGGTGTGGTCGACAGTCCTTCGCTGTGAACGAAGTGCTGCCGCAGCTGCATGAATTGCTGTTCTCCTCGATCGACGGTGTGTCCGTGGAGCCGGTCGAGGTGACCGACACAGTCGTCCGGATCGAGGCCCGTACAACTTCCAGTCGGGCGGCCTGCCCGGGATGCGGATGCTGGTCAGGTCGAATACACGGCTCCTACCTGTGCTTTCCCCGTGACCTACCGGCGGTCGGCAGGTTCGTCGTGGTGTCGTTACGGGTGCGTCGGTTCGTTTGCATGGACGATTCCTGTCCGCGCAAGACCTTCGCCGAGCAGGTGTCCGGCCTGACCCGCCGGTTCGGCCGGCGGACCGAGCGGCTGCGATCGACTCTGGTCTCGGTCGGTCTCGCGCTCGCGGGCCGGTCCGGCGCACGGATGACGGACACCTTCGGGGCCCCGGTCAGTCGGAACACCCTGCTGATGCTGGTCACCTCGCTCCCGGACCCGCCCGCCGCCGTGCCTCGCGTGGTCGGCGTGGACGAATACGCCCAGCACAGGGGCCGGATCTACGGAACTGTGCTCGTCGACGTTGAGACACGTCGTCCGATCGACCTCCTGCCCGACCGGGAGGCGGACACGCTCGCGGCCTGGCTCGCCGAGCGCCCCGGCATCCAGATCATCTGCCGCGACCGCGCCCCCTTCTTCGCCGAAGGCGCCACCCGCGGTGCCCCTCAGGCTCTCCAGGTCGCTGACCGGTGGCATCTGTGGCACAACCTTGGCGAGGCTGCGGAGAAATGCGTCTACCGGCATCGCGGCTGCCTGCGCCCCGTGCCGGCACCGCCGGACGAACCACCGCAGAAAACGGATCCGACCACGTCATCGTCCTGGCCGACAGGACACCGGTTCGCCGAGCGCACCCGCGCCAAGCACGCCACCATCCACGCGCTACTGGACGCCGGTCACAGCAAGCGTTCCGTCGCCCGGCAACTCGGCATGACCCTCAACACCGTCATGCGTTTCTCCCGAGCCACCACCCCGGAGGAGATGTTCACCGGCCAGTGGCAAAGCCGTGCGACCCCGCTTGACGCCTACAAGCCCTACCACGACCAGCGCTGGCAGGAAGGCTGCACCAACGCCTGGAAACTGTGGGAGGAGCTCTGCGAGCAAGGCTACCCACGCGGCTACAACAGCGTCCGCGACTACGTCAGCCGGGTACTGCGCGGCAAGCCCCAGCCGGTCGGGCCACGGCCGCCATCCGCCCGTGCCGTCACGCGTTGGATCCTCACGCACCCCGACGCCCTGTCCGAAAGTGACAGGCTCCAGCTCAAGGCCGCGCTGGCGAACTGCCCTGAACTGACAACTTTCGCCGAGCACGTGCGCTTTTTCGCCCACGTGATCACCCACCTGCAAGGCGCCCATCTCCCGCAGTGGATCGAATCGGCCAGAGCCACAACCGACCTGATCAATCTCAGCCGGTTCGCCCAGCACCTCGAACGCGACCTCGACGCCGTCACCGCCGGCCTCACACAGCCCTGGAACTCGGGTGTCGTAGAGGGGCACGTCAACCGCATCAAGATGCTCAAGCGCCAGATGTTCGGTCGCGCAGGCTTCGAACTCCTGTGCAAATGGGTCCTGTTGGCGTGCCCGGGTGTCACCATCTCATACGAGGCGGACAAGAGCCGTATGTCCATTACAAAGCCACGAAGCGTGAGTCGGCGCGTCACTGCTCATCTAGGGATGCCTGCCGGGCAAGGAACTCCTCGAACGCCGCCCTCTGCTTCGGATCCATGAAGCCTTGGCGCACATTCCGGGCCTTCTCCTGGAGCCAGTGAGCCTCGTCGGGGGCCAGTAGCTCGGCGACCACCACGCCTTTGCGAGCAACCGCCGTACGCCCTCCTACGCGACGACGAAAGAGCGTGAACGTGCCGAATTCCTTTGGATGGGCCAGTTCCGGCTCCTCCGCCACAGCCTGGTTCTCGTCCCCAGCTCCACTCGTCGGGTAGGCGGTGGGGGCCCAATGCTCCCAGAGCGCCAGCGTGGCCGCGGGCACCAGCACCGCGCGTTCCGACTCTTCACGCCCCTCCCACATGAACGTGACAGAGACGGGCTCGCCGACCGCCTCGGCCAACCCGAGCACCCTCTCCATCTCATCGTTGATCGGGTAACCCGCCACTACATCAATCTGAATGCCCATGGGGCCTGAGGCTACTGGCCACTTCCGACATGCCAGGCCCACAGCTCCTGCGGCTCGTCGACCACGGCCCACCACGTGGACCGTCCGAAACCGATAATTTCACCGACTGAGCGCCTGCCCGAAGCAAATACTGTGACGGTGAGCAACCGCTCCACACAATTTGGGCCCGAGCCCCCAAAGATGAACGAAGCCAATCGTGGGCTAGGCGCTGCGCGCCCGGCGCCCGGACGTCTTCTTGGCAGCGGCTTTCTTCGTGGTCTTCTTCGCGGTGGTCTTCTTGGCCGACTGCTTCTTCGCGGTCTTCTTCGGCAGCTCGTGGACGTCGGCGTCTTCGCCGCGGGGCTGTCCTGGCTTTCTGCACGGACTCGTTCAGGGCGGCATTCAGGTCCACCAGCTGGCCCGTCTTCTCCTCGGGCTCCTCCAGCTTCGGTGGCTCGCGGTGTTCGCGCTTGGCTTCGATGATCTGCTCGACGGCCTCGGTGTAGGCGTCGTGGAACTCGTCGCCTACTAGATCGTCGCTGGGCATGCTGTCCATGAGCGCGAGTGCGCCGTCGATCTCCTCATCGCTCAACTCGACCGGCGGTGGTAGCAACTCCTCCGGCGACCTGATCTCATCCGGCCAGCGCATCGCGTGCAGAACGATCATGTCGTCCCGCACCCGCAGCAGGCCCAGCGGCTTCCGTCCAGACCAGGCGTACTTCGCGACGGCCACCTTGCTGCTGCGGTCCAGTGCCATGCGCAGCAGCTTGTACGGCTTCGCTGCGACCTGCCCGCTCGGGGCCAGGTAGTAGCCCTCGCCGATGCGGATCGGGTCCACGGACTCCAGCGGGACGAACGCTTCGATCTCGATCACCTTGGCTGTCGGCAGGGGCAGGTCGCGCAGTTCGTCGTCGCTGATCGGGATGACCTGCTCTTTGGTCAGCTGGTAGCCCTTGCTGATCTCGTTGTTGCGGACCTCGCGGTCCTCGATCTCGCAGTACTTCCTGACCCGTACCCGGCCCATGTCCTCCAGGTGGTACTGGTGGAAGCGGATCCGGATCGAGTGGTCCTCGGTGGCGCTCTGGACGTTGATCGGAACGGTCACGAGACCAAAGCTGATGGCACCTGACCACACGGTTCCTCCGCGGCTACCCCGAGCAACACCAGGCTATGAGGGCAACCACAGCCGCGCATGTGCACCACAGGCCCCGGGGGAGGAGTCGCCCTGGGGCCCGGCTTTGGAGTCGTGCTGCTCAACGACAGCGCGCGTCAGGTGTCACGCGGTGGCCGGCTGCGGCATCTCCAGCACCTCGGCGATCTTCCGAGCCAGCTTCGCGACGTGAGGCGGCAGGTAGCTGTCCAGGGCCCGCGGACGCGGTGGCGCTGGAGGCCCGCAAGGCCTCCGAGGGCGAGACCGCCGAGCCGCCCCTGCCAGTCCCGTCCGCAGACCCGGGCGATGGGTTTGCTGCGACGGTGACGTTCCTGTCCGACTGGAAGCTATCCCACCTTTCGCCCGACGACCGGCCGCTGCCGTCGGTGGCCCACTACGACCAGCTCCTGCAAGGCCGTGGCCGCACGGCCGGGCGCGAGAAAGAGGGGTCATGACACTGCGCAAGCGCGGACTGACCGAAGAAGCCGCCATCGCCTCGATCGACCAGGCCTGCCGCCTGCTGCGGCTGCCCTCCATCCGGCAGCAGCTCCCCGAGCTGGCCGACGGCGCCGCCCGCGACCAGATGTCGTATCGGGCGTTTCTGGCCGAGCTGCTGATGGCCGAGTGCGACGACCGGGCCCGCCGGCGTTCCGAGCGCCGGATCAAGGCCGCCTCCTTTCCTTGCGACAAGTCCCTTCGGGCCTTCGACTTCGACGCCAACCCGAGCATCGACCCGGCCACCGTCAACACCCTGGCCACCTGCGACTGGGTCAAGAAGGGCGAGCCGCTCCGCCTGATCGGCGACTCGGGCACCGGCCAAGTCCCACCTGCTGATCGCACTGGGCACCGAGGCCGCGATGCAGGGCACCGGGTCCGCTACACCCTCGCCACGAAACTGGTGAACGAGCTGGTGGAAGCTGCGGACGAGAAGCTGCGGACGAGAAGCAGTTGGCCAAGCCTATCGCCCGCTACGGCCGCGTCGACCTCCTCTGCATCGACGAACTCGGCTACAACTCGACCGCCGCGGCGCGGAACTGCTCTTCCAGGTTCTGACCGAACGCGAGGAGACGAACAGCGTCGCCATCGCCTCCAACGAGTCCTTCAGCGGCTGGACCAAGACGTTCACCGACCCCAGGCTCTGCGCGGCGATCGTGGACCGCCTCACCTTTCAACGGCGCGCGATCACCCAGACCGGCACCGAGTCCTACCGCCTGGCCCACACCAAGGCCCAGGCCGAACGCGCCGAGGCCAGCTGACCGACCGACACGCAGCCGGGGCCGCCCGATAACCAGCCAAGCCTGGAGACGGTGCGAACTGTTAAGGGTGACCGCAGGTCATCGCCCTGGCGATGCCGAAGGCGCCGTGCAACTGCGCAGGAAACGGCTCAGACGACCACGACCCGGCGCCCGCGCGTGTGACCGGCTTGGCTGTCGATGTGGGCCGCCGCGGCCTCGGCGAGTGTGTACGACTTCTCGACCGGGATGTGGAGCTTTCGCCGCGAGATGAGGCCGGCGGCCTCGGCGAGCGCATCCGGCACGCTCCCGGCCACGCCGGAGAACCGGACACCGAGCTCCGGCGCATCGAGATCGGCGATGGAGATCACCTTCTGCGGGTCCCCGGTCAGCTCGACGAGCTCGCGGATCACGCCCGAGCCGGCGAGATCGAGGGCCGCGTCGACATGGCCGAGCTGCCGCACTCGCTCGACCCAGCCCTCGCCGTACGTCGTGGCGAGGGCTCCCAGGCTCCGCAGATAGTCCTGGTTCGCGGCCCCGGCGGTGCCGATCACCGTGATGCCGCGGTCGCGGGCGATCTGCAGCACCGCCGATCCGACTCCCCCGGACGCACCGCTGACCAGCAGCGTCTGTCCGGGCTGCACACCGGCCTCGCGGATGATGCGCAGCGCGGTCTCCACCACGGAGGGGTACCCGGCGGCCTCTTCGAACGTCAGACCCTCAGGCATACGGGCCCAGGCCGATAGCACGGCGAACTCGGCATAGGTGCTGGAGCCTTCGCCGAACACGTGGTCGCCGACCTCGACCCCGTCGACGCCCTCGCCGACCTCGTCCACCACCCCGGCGGCGTCCAGCCCGACTCCGGCGGGCAACTCGATCGGATGGGCCTTCAGGATCTGGCCTTCACGGACCCTCCAGTCGACGGGGTTCACGCCCGCCGCCCGCACGGCGATGCGTATCTGGCCGGGGCCCGCGTGGGGCTCCTCGGCATCTATGAGTTGCAGAACGTCCGGGCCGCCGAACTCGGCGAAGCTCACTTTTTTCATGCGGGGGAACGTAGCACCTAACCGTTAGGGTTTTGAAACTGCTCCGGTTTCGTACCTGATAGCGTTAGGGCATGACCGTGCCGTCCGGACGCCGTGAGCGCAAGAAGGCCGCGACCCGCCAGAAGATCGCCGGCACCGCCCTGCGGCTCTTCCTGGAACGCGGGTACGACGCGGTGGGTATCCGTGAAGTGGCCGCTGAGGCCGACGTGGCCGTCACCACGCTCTTCTCCCACTTCGCCTCCAAAGAGGCCCTGGTTTTCGAGCAGGACGAAGACTTCAAGCAACGCCTCACGCAGGCGGTCACCGGCCGGGCGCCGCACGAGCCGCTCATCCCTGCGCTGCGCCGCGAGATCCAGGCCCTGGTGCGACATTGCACGGCGGACAGCGCCGCCCCGATCTGGCGCATGATCGACGAATCACCCGCCCTGCGGAGGTACGAGGAGTCGATGAGGCTGCGCCACGCGGAGACGCTGGCAACCGCCATCGCCGCCGATCCCGAACTGTCACAGACCGCAACGGCGAGCCGGACGATCGCGAGGTTCGTGATCGACGCCTATTCGCTGGCCCGTGAGGCGGCCGATCCGGAGGCCGCGGTGGACGAGATCTTCCGGATGATCGAGGCAGCCTGGGAGGTCACCTGCCCTTCTCGGCGTGCGTGAGGAACTTGTTCCTCCAGGTAGGAGAGGGTTTTCGCGGTGGCGCCGGGCGGGACGAGGACGTACGCCACGGGTGCCGCGCCGTGGGCTGATCCGGGCGGGGGCGGGTTTTTGCGGGTGTGGGCGAGGTGGCAGGTGCGGCCGACGTTCAGCAGGGCGGTGGTTTTCCCGGCTGCGGCGGGTCCGGTGACGATGAGGGAGGGCCGTGCGGTGGTCTGCTGGTGGCGGCCGAGGATCATCAGGGTGCGGACCTGGGTGGCGAGCTGGCTGATGGCGGGGGTGCGGATGGTGACGAACGCGGAGTGGTAGGCGAGGCGTTCGTCGCGGCTGCGGGGCGGGTCGCCGGGCTGGGGCGGGGCGGGCGGCTCGGTGGTGGCGAAGCGGTGCCAGCCTTGCCAGGTGGTCAGGGGCCAGGACAGCTCGGCCGCATCACTGTTGCTGGCGCCGACGGGTGTGCTGCCCGCACTCTGCGGGTTCGGGTTCACCATTTGTCGGCTTCCTCGTATGCGTCGTAGAGCCCGAATCCGGCGGCCGTGGCGGGGCGGGTGTCGTCGTCGGGGAGGTCGTCGAGGTCGTCGATGCTGTGGTCCTCGCAGTGCTGCGCCGACTCGTCGGTGGCGGGGCCGGTGCCGTGGTGCGGGGGTTGTGCGGCGGGGACCGGCAGCGTGGTGGCGCGGGCGAGGAGGGCTTGTTCGGTGGTGGTGGCGTGGCCGGTGTGGACGCGGCGCATGAGCTGGTCGAGGGCGTCGGCGAGGCTGGCCTCGTGCTGCTGGCTGTCGTCGTGGTTGTTGTGGTGGGCGTGGGTGCGGATGTGCTGCCAGGTGTGGTCGTTGAACGGCTGGTGTACGTGGTCGCGGTGGATCCAGGGGATTTCGGTGAGGTGGCCGTCGGTGAGGCGGATCCAGATCTGGCGGACGTCGTGGGGGTTGTAGTGGTTTTCCCATTTCCCGCCTCGGCCGGCGACGGGGGAGGGCTGGCCGCGGTAGGGGGCGAGGAGATCGTGGTCGTAGGTGCGGTGGTGGATTGTGATGCCGGCGGGGGTGATGGCCTGCCAGCGCACGGGCAGCAGTTCGAGGTAGTCGCGGCCGGTGAGCGGGACGGGGACGTGTCCGGCGACGGCGACGAGCGCGGCCCACATCTGGTTGAGGGTGAGGGCCTTTCTCGGCATCATCGGGTGGCGCAGGCCTTCGTGGGGCCGGTGGTGATAGTGCACCAGCCATTCGTCGAGCAGGTCCTGCAGTTGGGCGACGCTGTAGCAGGCGTCTTTCTCGGTGTCGGGGCCGCGGCGGGTGACGTCGGATCCGGTGTAGCCGGGCAGGTGCTGGCAGAACAGCGCGTTGATGGTGCCGAAGGTCCGCTCGACGATGCCTTTGGCGGTGGGGGCGTGGGGCGGGGCGGGCTGGACGCTGATGCCGAGGTGTTCGCAGGCGGCGGTGAACGCGGCGGAGACGAAGACTTTGCCGCGGTCGACGACGATCGTCTCGGGCAGGGCGACGGGCCGGGCCGCCGTGCCGGCCGGCCGCTCGTCGAGTGCGGCCAGCCTCTGGTGGGGGAGTGCGGGGGCGTGGTCCATGCGCAGGATGTTGGGCCAGGTGGGGCGGGCGGGGTGCGGGACGGCCATCTCCGCGAGCAGCAGGGCGGCGTCGACGGCCTTGGTCGCGCTCGGGCACAGCACGGCGGCGAGGATGGCGCGGGTGGCGACGTCGACGGCGATGGTGAGCTCCGGGCGAGCCAGGCGCCCGTCGTCGAAGAGGGCGAGGACGTCCAGGCGGGTGGTGTCGACCTGGACCTGTTCGCCGGGCCGCAACGCCATGGCGGGGGTGAACGCCCGCCCGTCGACGCTTGCCGGCACCTGTCTCACGGGCCCCGTGGGCAGTTCGCCGGGCCGGGCCAGAGCGGTGACGAGCCGGTACAGCGTGGCCTGGGACGGCGTGGGCACCGTACCGGGGCCGTGCCGGTCCTCCAGAATCTGGTTGATCAGGGGGAACAGGCCGTTGATGGTGCCTTTGGAACGCCCGCGGCGGCGACGCAGTGCCTCGCGGACGGCGGCGACGACCCGTTCGTCGGAACGCCCGGTGGGGCTGGAGGCGCGGGTGGTGCGGTGGTCGAGGAGTCCCCACAGGCCTTGTTTGCGGTAGGCGAGCCGCATGCGCTGCGCCGTGGTGCGCGACACCCGGCCAAAGCCGAGCGCGGTCAGCTCCTCGGCCTTGGCCTGCTCCCGCTCGGCCAGCGTGTGCCGCTCCGGGTCGTACTGCGGCCGGGCGACTCCTTCGCTGCCGGGCCCGCCGGCAAGCCCGCATTCGACTTCCCGCACGTGCCGCCGCCAGGCCAGCGCCTTCTCACGCGCTGCGGCGGGGGCGGTCTCGAACAGCCCCCACTGCGGGGCTGCCTGAGGCGCATCGGCCCCGATGACGGCGAAGCTGGGGTCGGCGAACAGGTGCCCGGCGAGCACGGCCTGGCCGCCTCTGTCCGGGCCGACGAGGTGGATCTCCTGCCCCGAAAGGGCGACCACCTGCCACGTCACGTCACAGAACCGGACCCGAGCACCGACCTTCACGGCCGGCCGGGCATTACGCCGCGCGCTCACCCGGCACCTCCCTTCTTGCCCTGGTCGCTCCAGCCCTGCGGGCCGACGAGGATGCGTTCGTGCAGCGGCGTGTCCAGACCAGCCGCCAACCGGCCGTGCCACAGAGCGTGGAAGACGCAGGGAAGGGCTTCGATCGGGTCGCCGACCGCTTCGGTGCCCTCGACCAGCGGCCGCGGCCGCGTGAACGCCTCGACGACCGCCGCCATCAGCCCCGGGCGGTCGGCGTTGCGAGGATGACGGTATCCGGCCAGCCATTTGAGGTTGGCGGCCAGGACGTCGTCGAGCGGCGGGAGGCGGCGGGTCTGTGCGGGAGGCGGGCCAATCCGAACGACCGCCGTTCCTCGATTGTCGAGCTCACCCCTGTGGGGCGGAAGCTGGTGGAGGGGGCGCTGAAGGTCTTCGAGGAGGAGCTGGAACTGCGGATCGGGTCGGTGATTCCTGAAGAGTCGGTACGCGAGGTGACCGCGGTCCTCAGTACGCTGCGGGCGGCCGGACGTGCTCTGGATGCGGAGCGGAGGGCCGCGGGTCAGACGCCGGTGCCGGCGATGCGGGCGCCGAAGCAGCCCGGTCGGCCGGGCTCGTGAGCCAGGACGTCCCGGGCATGGCAGCGGGGCAGGCAACCACGGTTGCCTGCCCCGCTGCCATGCCCGGGACGTTGTCGTTCAGTCGGCGATGCCGTTGAAGGCGATGACTTTGTCGATGTGGGCGCGGACGAGGAGGTTGCCGGGGCCGCCGTTGCGGGCGGCGTACTCCTGGGTGCGGTCTTCGCCCATGTAGCGGGCGCCGAGGAGGCCGCCCCAGTGCAGCATCTCGTCGGGGTTCGCGGAGGTCTCGGCGCGTCCTTGGAGGATGACGAACGCGTATGGGGGGTGGTCGTCGTCGACGCAGAGGTCGAAGCGTCCGTCGCGGGCGAGGTTGCGGCCCTTGACGCCGTCCTCCTCGGTGGTGAGCACGATGTCGTCGCCGTCGAGGAGGAACCAGACCGGTGTGACGTGCGGGCTGCCGTCGGCTTTGACGGTTGACAGCTTGCCGGTGCGGGTGCTGTGCGTGACGAACTCCCGCCACTGCTCGTCGGTCATCTTCCGCATACGGTGCCTTTCACTCTGGTGGGGCCGTTCGCCGGCCCCGAGGCCGGGCCGGCCTCGGGGCACGCAGTGGGTGTCAGCGGCCCCAGAAGGCGTCTTCGGCGCTCTGGTCGCCGGAAAAGAGCCACATCTCGGTGATCTTGCCGTTCTGGATGCGCAGGAGGTCCACGCCGTCCATGGCCATGGACGTGTCGCCGCGGCGTCCGGTGAAGTGGATGGTGGCGGCGACCAGGTCACCGTTGCCCATGAGTGAGTGGATTTCGTCGATGGCGAAGGTGCCCTGGCTGGCCTCCATCATGCTGCCGAGCATCTGGAAGACGGCGCTCTGGCCCTTGTGGTCGCCGGAGAACTGGTTGGCGCCGGGCTGGTGCCAGACGATCTGCTCGTCGAGGAGGCCGCCGAGGGCGGCCATGTCTCCGGTCTGCACGGCCTGGAAGTAGGCGCGGGCCGGGTCGAGGTTCGCAGTGGTCATCGCGCTCTCCATGGTTCTCGTGCGGGTTCGGTCGGGGTCATCGGGTGAAGTCGAGGCGGTCGGCCAGGCCGGCCTCGGTGAAGGCGGCCTCGATCTCGGCGCGGCCTTCCTGGAAGTGGGCCCAGCTGTCGTAGTGCGCGGGGACGACGCGTCGGGCGCCGAGTGTCTTGGCGGCCTCGGCGCCCAGGGCGCTGTCGAGGGTGAGCAGGGCGCCGTCGAAGGCGAAGGGCATGCGGGCGCCGCCGAGGAAGAGGATCGCGGTGTCCACCGGGGCGAACTTCTCGGCGATCTCCTTGACGTGCTCCAGGGCGGCGTTGTCGCCGCTGACGTAGACCGAGGGCAGGTCGTCGGAGGTGAGCATGAAGCCGATGACGTCACCGGAGATCGGCTCGCAGCCCACGGGGCCGTGCCGGGCGGGCAGGCCGGTGACGGTCACGGTGTCGCCGTCGGGCCGCTTGAGCTCGGCGGTCTGCCAGAAGGCGAGGCCGCGGGCGCTGCCGCCCAGGCGGCCGGCGCCGCTCTCGGTGGTGAAGACGACCGGCACCTCGGCCAGGAGGGCACGCCCGGCGTTGTCGAGGTTGTCTTCGTGCGTGTCGTGGGAGAGCAGGACGGCGTCGACGCGGCCGAGGTCGGCGGCGGTGACCGGCGAGGGGGCGGTCTTGACCAGCTTGTGGTCGCCGGGGAGGGGCATGGGGTACTCGCCGGGCGGGTCGAAGGTCGGGTCGGTGACGAACCTGAGCCCGCCGTACTCGATCAGGGCGGTGGGGCCGCCGTAGACGCGGACGGGGATCTTTTCGCTGGTGGCGCTGGCGCCGGACATCGGGGAACCTCTCGGTCGGGGGAACGGTGGCCCGTGACCCTGCGGCGCGCTCCGGCGGGAGGCAGGGCGGATGGGGCAGGGTTACGGGGCGGGTACGGAGAAGACGCCGAAGTGGTTGCCGGCGGTGTCCTCCAGCCGGGCGAAGGTGAAGCCCGCAGCGTCGGAGACCGGCTCCATGATGACCTCGGCGCCGAGTTCGCGGCCGTGCTCGACAGTCGCTGCGACGTCCTGGACCAGGACGTAGAAGATCGCGTAGTTGGGGAAGTTGCCCTCCGACTCCCACACGCCGCCGGTCGGCTGCCCGGCGCCCGGCGTCATCACCGAGTGGTAGGTCACGCCGGGGGTGTTGGTGTTGAGGACGTACTGCCAGTCGAAGAGCTCGCCGTAGAACTCCTTGACCTTCTCGGGCTGGTCGGTGCCGAACTCGAACCAGGCGACCGAGTTGAAGGCGGGAACAGTCATGACACGCACTCCTTACGCCCCACAAGGGGACGGGTGTGACTCTCTGGGGCGGGCTAAATGCAGATGGTGACCATCGCTCCGCGCGGGGCTCGCGGGAGTTCCGGCGGGGATGGCGGGCTCCGGACCGGCCCGGTGTCCAGCAAACCATTTGCATTCCGTGGAATCAACTTCCCCAGATTATTGTTCCTGTGTATGGGTTCGGCGGCCTGTGGTCCACCGGCCCTTGGACAGCACAGGACCCCGGCGCGTCGGACACGGACGGCCGGGCCTCAGGAAGGAAGCACGTCATGGAGCCGGTCGAGATCGAGGCGAAGACCCTGATCCAGAAGTCGAAGACCCCCTCGAACGACTACGTCATCAACCCCTACACCGGCTGCGTGATCGGCTGCGCCTACTGCTTCGCCAGCTTCGCCGGGCGCCAGTTCGGCCGGTCGGTGAAGGAGTGGGGCGACTACCTGTACGTGAAGAAGAACGCGGTCGAACTCGCCCGCAAGGAACTGGCGAAGATGCCGCAGGACAAGCGCCGGGGCACGATGCTGCTCAGCTCGGTCACCGACCCCTACCAGGGCCACGAGACGAAGTACCGGCTCACCCGCGGCATCCTGCGCGAACTGGAGAGGGTCGAGTATCCGGGACTGGTCCGCATCCTCACCAAGTCACCTGTGGTCACCCGCGACATCGACCTGCTCACCAGCCTGCCCCGCGCCGAGGTCGGCATGACTGTGATCACCACCGACGACAAGGTCAGCCGCTGGCTGGAGGTACGCGCCCCACTCGCCTCCCGCCGCCTGCGCACCCTCGCCGAAATCAACGAGGCGGGCATCCCCACCTACGCCTTCGTCGGCCCGCTCCTGCCCCACTTCGCCACCCAGCCCGAACTCCTCGACGACCTCTTCGGCCGGCTCGTCGACGCCGGGGTCAGCGAGGTGTTCATGGAGCACATCAACCTCAAGCGGTACATCCGCGAACGCATGGACCAGGTCCTCGCCGACGAGCCCGAAGACGTACGCGAGGCATACCTCCAGGCGCGGACCAAGGAGCACCGCGATCAGCTCGACGCGATCGTGGCGGAGCTGCTGGACAAACACGGGCTGCGGCTGCGCTTCGAGGAGGTCGTCCACCACGACGACAACGACACCCTGCGGCAGAGGCTCGCATCCTCGGCGTGACCATGGCCATGGCCATGAACGTGTCCGGGGGCCGGGGGCCGGGCCAGACGTACCTCAGGCGGTGACGCCGGACTCGGGATCCGGCACCGCCATGGCCCACGCCCCCATGGCCTCCAGGACCTCGCGCAGCCCCTCACCGAGAGGGGTCAGCGCGTACTCGACACGCGGCGGGATCTCCGCATACGTCGTGCGAGTGACGATGCCGTGCCGCTCGAACTGGCGCAGTCGGCTGGTCAGGGTGTGCGGGCTGATGCCCGGCAGGGCCTCGCGCAGCTGGTTGAACCGGTGGGGGCCATGCAGCAGTTCGCGCACGATCAGAGTGGCCCACGGCCCGTTGAGCAGCGTGAGGAACCGGGCAACACCGCACTCGGGCAGACAGGGATCAGTCACAGTTTTGACCGTACCCCATTAGTGCAGTTGATGTAACTGGTGCACCTCATGCACTAATGACGTCATGACCTACGTGATTCACGGCGCCACCGGCGCCCAGGGTGCCCCCGTCGTCGCCGCTCTCGCCGCCGCAGGCAGGACCGTCACCGCTCTGACCCGCAACCCCGACGCCGTGGTGCCCGGCGCGCAGCACGTCGTGGCCGCCGGCTACTCCTCCGCCGCCGACCTGACCGACGCCTACCGAGGTGCCGAGGGGGTCTTCGTCCACCTGCCGGTGGCCTCGGAGGAGGACCGCCAGACCTACGCGCACAACATCCTCACCGCTGTCCGCGAGGGCCGGCCGGACCGCGTCGTGTTCTCCACCAGCGGCTTCCCCATCGATCCCGCCATCGGCGGTGCCGCCGCGACCCTGGCCGTCGGCCTGGCCGACAGCGGTGTATCCCACGCGGTCATCGCACCCGAGCTCTACCTCGAGAACCTGCTCATGCCGCACGTCATCGGCTCGGTCCGCGAGCGCGGCGTACTGCCCTACCCGATCCGGGCCGACTTTCCCGTCTCCTGGGCCTCCCACCTGGACATCGCCGACGCCGCCGTCGCCCTGCTCGACCGCACGGACGTCACCGGCGTGGTCTCCGTCGGCCAGTACCCGGCGATCACGGGGCCGGACCTGGCCGAAGCATTCGGCGCCCGGCTCGGACGGGACGTGGTCTTCGACCAGATCACCGCCGAGGAGTTCCGTACCTCGATGGCCCCCCTGATCGGGGATGGCCCGGCCGCTGATATCGCAGGGGCCTACCAGGCGATGAGTGCCATGCCCGGCCGCTCGATCGCACCGGAGACCTCCGCCCAGAAACTGCTGGGCGTCACCCCCCGGACCACAAGCCAGTGGCTGGCCGACATCGGCCTCTGACCACAACCGCTGTCAGCTCCGGCCGACTTCGCCAAGGCTTGGCCGCCCGCCGTATTCGGCGGGCGGCCCTGCCAAGCCTTCAATCACCGCCGACCGCGATGGCGGCCGCAACCGCGGAGGCCCGCCGGCTCCTTGGAATCACTGTGGATGACCAGGCGCCCTGGCGAGACAGCGCGGCGTCGGTGCCCGCAGCGCGCGGCCTGGAGCGCAGGTTACCCAAGCGTCGCGGGCTCGGTCCGGGCTTCCGGGGTATCCGTACGGACCGCTGAATGCGCTCGTCAGGAGCGCGCCCAGTCGGAGAACCCGTGATCGTCGGCGACCGGCCCTTGCAGCACCCCGATGCGCCGCCCCACTGCAGTTCGGGCCTCTGCGGCTGTATGCGCTGGTCAAGAACCTCAATCCAGCCGGACAGAAGCGCTATACCGCCAACGATCAGAAACCGGATCGCTGCGTGGAGTCGCTCGGGCTACACAAGACCGTGAACACACGCGCCTGGTGGGGGAAGGCTGGCCTGATGTTGGTGACGATCAACGTGGCGGTTCTGCTGGCGATCATCATCATCCTGCGACTGCGTCGGCGTACGCAGGCCCGTAGCCGGTTTGACGAGAAGCTGACTGTCGTCATCGTGCTGGTTTTCGGCGTGCTGATCGCCCCGACAGCGTTCGGGCAGGGGATCTTGGACGTGGTCGTTCAGCTGGTGCAGGGCGTCTCCCAGTCAGGCCGCTGAACGCGGCCAGAGTTCAGTCAGTATGTGTCCTTCTTCCGGCGCTTTGGGCAGCTGCGGCTCGGCGTTGACGCTGCCGTGCGGTCGGCGTGGGCCGATGCGAGGCTGGGGCTTCCCGTGAGGCCGACCAGATGCTGACGTGCTTCAGGAAGAGGCACAACTTCTTCTCTGCACCAGTCAAGTCGCCTGGCGCTCCAGTGACCTTCGGATCGTGTTGAGTCCCACCTGACAAGGCGTACGCCTCCCGCAGGAACCGCGTCTACCTGCGCCGCCGCGGGATCCGCTGCACCAGGGCCGCGTCGAGTGGCGTTGGCGGCGACTCAGGGCCTGCTGTGCGGTTTCGAGCTTCGCACCGGGCTTCTGGCCGTGACGCGGGTTGGACACGAATGCGCCGCCCGGCTTCAGAGCTGGGTTTCACCGCCGTCGACGGCCAGTTCGATGCCGGTGGTGTACGTGGCATCGAAGGCGAGGAATGCGGCCGCCTTGGCGAACTCCTCGACGGTGCCGTAACGCTTCATGGGGTTGCTCGCGGTTCGCTCCGCCCTGAACTGGTCGGCGGCCTCCTTGGACAAGCCCATCGTTTCCAGGATCCCCGAGTCGATGGGACCCGGGCTGATCGCATTGACACGGATCCCTCGCGGAAGCAGCTCGCGGGAGAAGGTGCGGGCCATCGAGCGCAGCGCCGCTTTGCCGGCCGCGTAGACGCTGGTGTCCACCAAGCCCATGACGTTGGCGATCGAGGTGGTGAGGACGACGCCGGCGTTCGTGCTCAGCAGCGGCGCGAGCTTCTGCACCGTGAAGAAGGCGCCCTTGACGTTGATCGCGAACAATTCGTCGTACATCTCCTCGGTCGTCGACTCGAGGGGCGTGAGGGGTGAGATGCCAGCGTTGACGAACAGAGCCTCGACCGAACCGAGCCCGCTCTTCACACAATCGGCGAGCATGTCCAGGTCGGACAGCGAAGCCACATCGGCCCGGACGGCCACGGCATTCCCGCCAAGCCGCTCGCGCGCCGCGTCGAGCTTGGCCTGAGACCGGCCGGTAATCACCACGCGGGCTCCGCCTTGTACCAGTAGCTCCGCCACCGCGAGTCCCATGCCGCTGCTGCCACCCGTGATCACTACATTCTTGTCGCTGTGATTACCCATGCCGAGGTTGCTCCGTTCCATCGCCGAAAACATGGTGGTACGTCTGGATGTCGCCATGTTGGAAGTGGATCAGCGGCGGGTTTCGATCTTCATGTCACCTGAGGTCACCGTGCGGATGTGGTCGCTGGCGAGCAGTCCGTGCGGATTGCCGAGGTCGATGGCGCTGACCTCGTCGAGGCGGGCCAGCTGGGAAGGCGTGAGGTCGACCTGCAGTGCACCCAGGTTGTCCTCGAGCTGCGCGATGGTGCGGGCGCCGATGATGGGTGCCGCCACGCCCGGGGCGTTCAGGGTCCAGGCCAGTGCGACCTGGGCGGGTGTGTGGCCCAGCTCTGTGGCCACCTCCTTCGCCACATCGGCGATGGCGAGGGTGCGTTCGGTGACCATGCCCAGGGCGGCGTTGAGGCTCTTGCGGCTGCTGGCGGTTTCGCCGGCGACGGCGTCCGCCGGGTTTAGATCGTCCCGGCCGTACTTGCCGGTGAGCACCCCGCCGCCCAGCGGGGAGAAGGGGACCACGCCCAGTCCCATCTCGCGTGCCATGGGGATCAGGTCACGTTCCCCAGCACGCTCGATCAGGCTGTACTCGATCTCCAGGGCGACCAGCGGTGACCAGCCGCGCAGGTCGGCGAGCGACTGCATGCGCGACACCTGCCAGGCCGGTGCGCTGGAGACCGCCACGTACAGGGCCTTGCCCTGCCGTACCAGGTCGTCCAGGCCGCGAAGGATCTCCTCCACCGGCGTCCTGAAGTCCCAGACGTTCAGATAGAGCAGATCGATGTAGTCCGTGCCGAGCTGCCGAAGACTGGCTTCCACCGATGCCAGCATGCTCTTGCGGTGCGTGCCACCGGAATTGGGGTCACCGGGCCGGCGCAGCGTCGAGTACTTCGTCGCGAGTACCAGACGCTCGCGATCACCACGGGCGAACTCGCCCAGCAGTCGCTCGGAGCTGCCGTTGGTGTAGGTGCTGGCGGTGTCGAAGAAGTTTCCGCCGAGTTCGGTGTAGCGGTCGAACAGCTTGCGCGCCTCCTCGCGCTCGGCGCCCCAGCCCCACTCGGTGCCGAAGGTCGCCGCGCCCAGAGCCAGCGGGGAGACCCGCAGTCCGGAACGACCCAGCAGCCGGTAGGTGTCGAGAGTGAGTGGCATCGTGTTCTCCTGGGGTTGTGGTTCTTGGTGTTCGAGAGCGCGGATCGGTGGTCGGCTCGCCCGAGTTTCAGACGCCGAGCCCGTAGCCGCCGGCCACGGCGATGTCCTGTCCGGTGACGTAACTGGCGGCGTCCGAGGCGAGGAAGGCGACGACTTCCGCGATCTCCTGGCTGGATCCGAAGCGCTCGAACGGGATCTTCGTGCGCAAGAAGTCCCGGCCGCTCTGGGGGACTCCCAGCTTGTCGAACAGGGGGGTCTCGGTCGCCCCGGGGCTCACGGCATTGACGCGGATTCTGCGCGGAGCCAGTTCGATCGCGAGCGAGGGCAGCATCGCCAGCAGGGCGCCGCGCGTCGCTGCCCCCAGCGTGGCGCCAGGGATGCCGCGACGGGATCCGACGCCCACGGTGAAGACGATCGACCCGCCGTCGTTCATGAGCGGAAGGGCCTTCTGGAGAGTGAAGTACTGGCCCTTGAAGTTGACGTCGACCTGCTCGTCGAACGACTCCTCCGTCACGTCGGCAACCGGTGCGGGGTGGAAGATCCCCGCGTTGAGGAACAGCAGGTCGTTAACCCGAAACGTTCGGCCACCGTCGCCAAGAGAACGTCGGTGTCGGCCAGAGCGCGCAGGTCGGACTGGACGACCAGTACGTCGTCGGGAAGCTCGAGCCTTGCCCGCGCGAGGGAATCGGGGTTCTGTCCGGTGACAGCGACCTGGTAGCCGCGGGCGTGCAGTAGTTCGGCGGTGGCTCTGCCGATTCCGGTCGTGCCGCCGGTGATGAGCGCTACGGGCATGGCGGGCCTTTCGTGGAGCGGACAGGGTCGGACGCCAATCAGTAAGCGGGGAGGTCCCCGCTTGCGTCACCGTACACTAACCGGAGACATCCCCGATTCGTCTCCGCACCGCAACCCGCCACTCCCGATTGCGAAGGCCATGACATCTCCACGAAGGACCCTGCGCGCCGATGCCCAGCGCAACCGAGATCACCTGATCGCCACGGCTGCTGAGGCTTTCGCCTCCGGACAGGCGATCTCGCTGGACGCGATCGCCAAACGCGCGGGCGTGGGAAGCGGCACCCTTTACCGGCACTTCCCCACCCGAGAGGACCTGGTCGAAGAGATCTACCGCGACCAGATCCGCCCTCTGCGCGAGGACGCGCGAGCCCTCCTGGCTACCGAGCGGCCTGCACAGGCTCTCCACACCTGGATGCGCCACTTCGCCGAGTGGGCAGGCGAGCGGCGCGGCATCTGCGACGCCCTGGTCGCCATGAGCGCCTCCGGACGCTTCGGCACCGGACCGGTCTGCGATGAGGTCCAGCAAATCCTGGGCATGGTGCTCGCGACCGGCTCCGAGGCAGGAGAACTACGCAGCGACATCGATCCGGTCGACGTCGGCAGCGTCCTCGCTGGCGTGCTCTCCGTGGCCGGCGCACCCGAACAGCGTGCCCAACTCGACCGCATGCTCACCATCGTCGTCGACGGGCTAAGGCCGCGTCGCTGACCTCGAGTGCGCAGTGTCGTCACGGTGATGACCGCGGGCCGCTGCCGGTGCCGGTGAAGCAACCGTCGAAGACGTCGTCTCATTTGGTGAGGCGGCGGCAGCAGATCTAGGCGGAGGCAATGCTGGCGGAGGCCAGGAAGTGGACGGCCGGCCGCTCGTATGGAACGAGGCCCCAGGCCCGCGCCGACATGGGGCCTCACCACGCAACGAGGCGGGGCCGGCGCAGGTCAAGTGGCGCGCGCCGGTCACACTCGCCCCACACATTTCACCTGGTCAAGCAAGTGGGCAACCTGATCACGCCTAGGCCGTGTTTTAGGTTCTGATTCCTGTGCGCGCCCTGCACGGTGATGATCAAGATGTGGGGCGAGGGGATCTTTCTGATGAGCAGTGGTCGGTGCTGGAGTCGTTGCTGCCTGCGGTGGGCATAAGTCGCAGGTGGCCTGGCTGTCGGCGGCTGGTAAACGGTGTGCGGTGGCGGGTTCGGACCGGAGTTCCTTGGCGGGATCTGCCGTTCGAGTACGGACCGTGGCAGACGGTGTATGGACTGTTCCGGAGATGGCAGCGTCGGGGTGTGTGGGCCCGGCTGTTGACGTTGTTGCAGGCGAGGGCTGATGCGGCCGGGCTGATCTTCTGGGAGGTCAACGTCGACTCCATCATCTGCCGGGCACAACAGCATGCTGCCGGTGCCCGCCGGCGCGGTGCTGTGCAGAAGGAACCGCCGGGCGGAGTGAGCGCCGAACCTGAAGACCATGGACTGGGCAGGTCGCGAGGCGGGTTCACCACGAAGATTCATCTGGCGTGTGAGCACGGACAGAAGCCGTTGTCGCTGCTGATCACCGCCGGGCAGCGCGGGACAGTCCGCAGTTCGAGCCGGTCCTGAACGCGATCGGTGTGCCCCGGCTTGGTGTCGGCCGGCCGAGAAGCCGCCCGCTGCGGGTGCGAGGCGATAAGGCGTACTCTTCACGCGCGAATCGCGCCTACCTGCGCAGACGTGGCATCAGGTGCACGATTCCTGAGCCGGTCGGTCAGGTCCGCAACCGCAGGCGTCGCGGCCGTGGCGGTTGGCCGTCCGCCCGTCTTCGACCGCGAGGACTACAAGGCCCGGCATGCGGTCGAATGCGGGATCAGCCGTCTCAAGCAGCACCGGGCCGTGGCGACCCGGTTCGACAAACTTGCGGTTCGGTTCGAGGCGACGGTTCAGGTCGCGGCGATTTATCAGTAGCTGTGAACCCTCAGTCTGCCGTCGTGCGGATGCCCCAGCAGGAAAGGACGGGCCTGCGGTCATTACGGAGGAACAGCGCGTTCCCTGGCATTGGCGCGGGGCGGTGTGTATGGGGTTGCACCTTCCGTAGCGGCATGTGGTCCGGTGGACTTACGTCCCGGTCCCTTGAGGAAAGGTCCTTGCTCATGCATTCGCCGTTCATGCCACCTCGCCAGGTCAAGATCGGTGACGCGGCGGCCTTCGCCGGCACCACGCCGCGGGCGATTCGCCATTACCACGAGATCAGCCTGCTTCCCGAGCCTGAGCGGGGCGGCGATGACCGCCGCCGCTACGGGTACGAGGACATGATCCGCCTGCTGTGGATTCGCAAGATGGCCGACGCCGGGATCGCCCTGGACGACATCCGTGACGCCTTTACCACCGGCACGGCTTCCGCCGGTGCGGACAGCGGAGACGGTATCGCGGGCATCCTGGAGCGGCTGGAGGAAACCCTCGCCGAGCAGGAGGCGGAATTGCGGCGGCAGCGGACCGCCGTGCAGCGGATGCGCACCGAAGGCAGCCGGATGGGCCTGCTCTCCGACTTCGTCACCGAACGCCTCAAGAGCCTGCCTGAGGGCTCCCTGCGTCAGGCGGACCTGGACAGTCTGCTGGTCACTGAGCGGATCTTCGGCCCGCTCGGCGCGGCCATCCAGGCCACCCGCTTCGTCGTCCTGGCCACGCATCCCACTCTGCGGGAGGATTCCGACCGCATCGATGACGCCGAAGAGGCACTCGATGACAGCGTCGCCGTCGATGATCCACGGGTGGCTCAAGTGGCCGTCGCGCGGCACGCCTTCGAAAGCGCCCTGCAGGCCGTCATCGAGGAGTCCGGCCTAGGGAAAGACGACGATGCCCTCTTCGACGCCTGGGACACTTTGCACCCTGCTACCGCCGATGACGGCGAGGACGAGGCCGACCTCAGCTCTGGCAGGCGGGAGGCTGACTCCATGAGCGTGCTCGAAGCCACCGGCAAGATGCCCTACGACTTCTCCCCAGCCCGCCTGCGCTGTATGGAACTGGCCGAAGAACTATCCGCCCAAGAGCCACCCGCTACCTAAAACACGGCCTAGACGGGTACGCAGGTGAGGGCCGCTACGAGAACGGCGATCCTGCTTCGGCGGAGATCGCTCTGCGGGTTGCCTCTCACTTCCGGGCCCAGCACGGGATCACTGTGGAGTGCTTCTTCACGGAGGCGCAGCAGAAGTCGTTCGATCGGCTACATCAGGTCGTCGAGCAGTATCGGGCCAGCGGTGTGCTGGCGCATGGGTGTGCCGCTGAGTTTCGAGAACGCGTGTCGGTCAGCGCCGTGAACGCCTCGGGTTGCCGGGTACGAGTGTCGGTGAGTTTTGGCAACACCGGGGGGCTTGCGGTGGGAGCATGGGCATGCTCCGTGCTGCGAGGAGGCGTCGATGGCGCCGAAGTCCAAGGTCGAGCTGTACGCGGCGATCCGCAGGGACTGCCGTGCCGGGATGTCGAAGCGTGCCGTGATGCGCAAGTACGGCGTCGGCCACCCGACGGTGCAGAACGCTTTGGAGTCGGCCTGGCCCCGGCCGCGCAAGAAGCTGCCGCCGCGGCCGACCCGCCTGGACCCGTACAAACCGGTGATCGACCAGATGCTGCGGGCCGATTTGGACGCCCCGCGCAAGCAGCGGCATACCGCGAAGCGTGTCTTCGACCGGCTGCTTGAGGAGCGTCAGGCCCACGGCGTCTCCTACGGCATGGTCCGCGATTACGTCGCAGTGCGCCGGGGCGAGATCCGCGCGATGGCCGGCCGTGGTCCCGTCGAGGCGTTCGTACCGCAGTCGCACCGCCCAGGTGTCGAAGCGGAGGTCGATTTCGGGGATGTGACGGTGCGTCTGGCCGGGCAGATGGTGACCTGTTACCTGTTCAGCTTCCGCCTGTCGTATTCGGGCAAGGCAGTGCACCGGATCTTCGCGTCCGGCGGACAGGAGGCGTTCTTCGAGGGCCACGTGCACGCCCTCAGAGTCCTGGGCGGGGCGCCGACCGGCAAGGTCCGCTACGACAACTTGAAGGCCGCGGTCTCCAAGGTGATCGGTTTCGCCCGGGAAAGACGGGAGATCGAGCGGTGGCTCGCCTTCCGCGAGCACTACGGCCTGGACAGTTTCTACTGCCGTCCCGGCCTGGCCGGCGCCCACGAGAAGGGCGGAGTGGAAGGGGATGTCGGCTACTTCCGCCGCAACCACCTCGTGCCGGTGCCGGAGGTGGACTCGTTAGCGGAGCTGAACCTGCTCGTCGAGCAATGGGACGAGCATGACGATGCCCGCCGTATTCGGATGCGGCCCCGCACCGTGGGCGAGTACTTCGCCGTCGAACAGCCCCTTCTGAAGGCGCTGCCGGACGAGCCATTCGACACCAGCCGCACCTTCGCCCTGCGGGTGGACCGGCACAGCCGAATCTCGGTCCGCACCAACTGCTACTCGGTGCCGGTCCGCTTCATCGGCCGCCGGGTGCGGGCCGTGCTGCACGCCAACGAGCTGGGCGTCTACGACGGCAGCACAGAGATAGCCCGGCACGAGCGGCTGATCGCCAAGGGCGGAGAACGACTGGTGCTGGACCGTTTCCAGTGAATCGGAGGGGTGTGACAACGGCGCTTGCCAGCTCTCGCTGTTGCCGTGTGCCTGTAGTTCGGTCGCTTCAGTCGCTGTACTCGGCATAGAGCAGCGACTGAACGGCCAGCGACCGGGCGATCCTTCGGTCGCTGGCCGTTCAAGCGGGTAGAGCTGCAGGTCAGCGGCTTCTTCGAGGGTGGAAAGCGACTCAAGCGACTCGGACTCGGCATATATGGGCTTCAGAGAGTGTGTGCGTGTGCGTGATATATGGAGAGCTTCAGTCGCTTCAGTCGCTGTTCAGGCTTCAGGCTCTGCTTGACCTGGCCTTTTGCCGCGATAAGTCGACAGCTACCGAACCAGCGTGGGTCGCTGCGCCTCCCACTCGGTCGCTGGTCGCCCGCTCGCCGGTCGCATCATCGACGCGGTGTCACCGTTGTTCCGCATGTGCTCCACGACCCCACGCGCCCCGTTCGCTAGTCTGTGTCCGTCGTTGAGTCGCTTCGGTCGCTGATAGGGGGTACAGATGCCTGCTGAGCTGCAGTCTTTCCGCAGCGACTCAAGGGATCCTGCTATCCCTGCTTCTTCAGTCGTTCCGCCCCTTGCCCTCGCACAGGCGTGCGCCCGCCGAGGCTGGCCCGTCCACCCCCTCGCCCCAGGCCGTAAGACACCAGCTGCGAACTGCAGCGACTGCCGTGCCAGCTCCCATGCACCGGCCAACTGCCCCTGCGTCCGCGCAGGCCGCTGGTGTCACAGCTTCCACGCGGCCACCCTGAACCAGGACCGCATCCAGCAGTGGTGGGGGCAGCACCCGGAGTTCGGCATCGGCGTCTCCTGCGGCCCGGCCGGGCTGGTGGTCATCGACATCGACGCCCACGGCACCGAACCCCCGGCGCGCGACAGGATCCCGCCCGGCATTCCCATCGGTGACCAGGTCGACCTCGCAGGCCTCGCCAACGGATTCCACACACTCGCCGTCCTCGCCGCCCTTCGAGGCCAGCAGAGCCCGGCCGATGACACCACGACCCTGCGCGTGCGCACGCCCTCCGGGGGCCTGCACGTGTGGGGCCGATTCTCTGCATGAGCACTACTTGTCACTTCGCCGTAGCTTCGGGAGGGCAGGGCCTACTCGGGCCCGGCTCCGGTGTCCACACGTTCAGATTGAGGCAGTCGTCGCCCGGCACCACCGGGTCGGACAGGTACTGCGCGAAGGCGTCCGAGTACGCCGGTTTGGGCGGCGTCGGCCCGAATGCGCCGGCGTCCCGGACCCCGTCCCAGGGTGCGGGCGGCTCCGGGGGCCGGACCCGGCGGCGTCCGAAGGGCGGGGCCGCGTAGGGGACGCCCCGGAAGACCACCACGCCGTCCTCGTATCGGCCGCGTACTGCCCCATGGGGGGTCCGGACCACCGGGTCCGCTGCTGCCGTCATCCGCCCACCAGCCTCCCGTGCCGCCTCCTGCACGTGCCCGCACGGCGCGCCCGTGCACCGTGCACATCAGAGCACCACAAAGGGCCCCTATTCCGGCAGCTTGGGTTCTAACGGTCATCGCAACACCCGACCTCCGGGGACACGATGGCCTTCGAGATCCGCAATCGCCGCTTGTCACAGGGACGCAAGAAGCTGGTCCGTGAGCGGGAGGAATACTTCCGGCTCATGGATCAAGGGGTAAGCAGCCGCGAGGCATGCCGGATCGTCGGCATCAACCGGCGTACCGCCAAGCGGTGGCGCAACGGCAGGACGGACACAAAGAAGAGACCCGCTCAGTCCGCAAACAGAATGCGGGCCGAGCGGGTTCCTTCTGCCTCCCGGCATCTGACGCTGGAAGAGCGTCTCTACATCGCCGACCAGGTCTGGGCGAAAGTACCCGTGCGGAGGATTGCTGCGGACATGGGACCGCAGTCCGTCCACGATCAGCCGGAAGATACGCCGCAACCGCCACCCCGCCAACGGCCAGTTACGGTCCGTGTCCGGTCGCGGGCGGGGAAGCGTGCGAAGAGAGGCCGGCACCCGGCGGCCGACTCTCCCGGTCGACTCGGGAGAGACGGCCTCAGCTCCCCGACTGTGATCTTGCGGTCCATGCCTCGAACAACGCGCAGGCAAGCCAGTGACCGCTGACGAAAGCCATGTGGTGCGCGGATACTCCGCTGCCTCCCCCCGACTTGCGCTGCGGGTCAGCGCCATGAGCCAGCAGCAGTGCGGTGGCATCCACGTGCAGCGGCTTGCCGGTCTGCGTATGGCTGTCGATCTCCGCGTCGACCGCGGCATGCAGGAGGGTCAGCCCGTCGTGCTCCTCATGCACATCGGCCCCCGCCAGCAGCAACCGGTGAAGTTCCACGAGATTGCCGAGCTCGACGGCGCTGTGGGTGGGCGACAAGTCACTGTTCACAATCTCATCCCTGATGGACCGATGGCAATGGGCGGCACCCAAGTGTAGGGGCACCGGCCTATTTCGGCCGGTGCCCCTACACTATCTTCTTTCAGCTCGAAGTGGTCACCACGAGTCTTACGTTGGGGAAGTCCGATCGGAACTGAGAGATGACGCCGTCGCATGAACCGCAAACCGGGAAGTCGGAGTGCAGTCGGACGGTGCCGGCCACGGAGTCCGAAGCCGGCCCCAACCTGTTCGCTCGGTAGTTCAGCATTTTGAACTCGGTATCGTGGAATCGGTTGTTGTCCGCGCCCGCAGGCCACCGTTTCGGAACGTAACGTTGCGGATTCCCATGCGATCCCACAGTCGGAACCATTCCGTCGCGGCTCTTGGCTCCACTGACAGCAGCAAGGGCCATCGGATCGATTCCCTCGATGTCCACTGTCGCTCCGGCTATATTAGTGTCTCCCTTGAATCTGCCGGTCTTGCGCAGTTCCTCGACGATATTTGCCGGGTCGATCTTCCTGATGTTGTCGGCGGAATTCCAGGCGGCAGCCACTCGATCGAACTGCTTGCCCAGCTTTCCGAAATCGCCGAACGGAAGGAGCCCTGCGATGCCGAGGCCGACGCCGATTCCATCACCCTCGTCGTAAGAACGACTGACATCGTAGGCATCGCAGCCGAGACCAGCTACCGGAATCCAACTGCAGGCCGCAAGCACTACTTCCTGGAAAACGGAAGTGGGGGCTGCGTACGTCCCGCCGTAGGGTCCGGGCACGGGAGCAGGCCCTGGGCTTGGTGCTGGTGCCGGTGCGGCGCTGCTGGTGGTGGCGGTTCCGCCGCCGCCGCCTCCGCCGCCTCCGCCGCCCAGTCCATGGCCAGACCCGCTGGGAGACGGATTGACATTGGTCGGGTAGGCGGGGTCCACCGCGTCTTTGCCGACCTTGCCCGGCCGGCAGCGTCCGTTCCCCACCGGGTCATCGCACAGACCGGTCGGGTCGCTGCTCGTGGCGGGATGCTGGTTGGCGTAGGCATATCCGTTCAGGGACTGGTGCTCTTCCAGGGTGAGCAGCGGGTCGACACTGATGAACTGGCCGATCGAAGGGTCGTACTCACGAGCGCCGATGTGGGTCAGACCGGTTGCGTCGTCGACCGGCTTGCCCAGGAAAGCCTTATCGTCGGGCCAGGCGCTTGGCTTGGTGCCGCGGGTGGCCCCGAATGGCGTGGTGTAACGCTTCGTGACTGCGTACGTACTGGCGTCCAGGACAACGCTGGAAGTGCCGTGGTGGTCGGCGGCCAGGAAGCTGAGTTTTGTGCCCGTCGTACCCGGCACCGCTTTGCGTACGGCGATGGTCTGGCCGTTGGCCGTGTAGTAGCGGGTTCCGGTCAGCGTCTTCGTTGTGCCCTTGACTGTCAGGCGGACCTCGTTGCCGCCACCCAGGTAGAGCACGGTGTCGCCGTCGCCTTGAGCGCGCCGGACGAGCAGTTCACCGGACGCGTCGTAGAGATAGGAGGTCTCCTTCGTGCTCTCGACGAGCTTGGCCAGTTTGCCTTCGGAATTCCAGGCCAGCGTCTGCTGCGCCGTGGGGCCGGGACGGGAGGTCGTGTTGCCGTTGCCGTTGCCGTCGTAGGAGTAGCTGCTGGGGCGGGCGCCGGTGGTGACGTCCAGCGTGTGGGGTTTACCGTCCTTTGTCGTGTCGTCGTAGGTGTAGTGGGTGGTTTGGTCGCCGGCTGAGGTGTGCTTGGTCTCGGTCTTGCGCTGCCCCGCAGCGCTGTAGGTGTACGAGGTCCAGTAAGGGGCGGACCCATCGATGTTGGGCGTCGCCCGCCCCGTTGCCGCACAGTCCGCAGTCTTCGGCGTCCAGGACTCGGTCATGCGGCTGTAGCCGTCGTAGGCGAAGCACTGGTAGTCGGCCTTGGTGGTGCCGCCCTGGGTGGTGGCGTCGAAGATCGAGGTGACGTTCCCTGCGTCGTCCTGGGTGAACTTCAGTTCCTGTGGCATGTAGCCGTGCACGTCGTCGGTGACGTAGGAACGGGTGAGTCGGCGAGTGCCCGGCTCGTAGTCCCAGTTGAGATAGGCCTTCTTCGCCGTACTCGTACCGTCCATGCCCAGGGTCAGCTGACGCAGGTCGCCCTGCGGGGAGAACGCCGCGCCCTGGAGGTAACCGGTGGTGCCGGTCGAACTGATCTGGTGGCCAGTCGAGTCGTACCTGTAGGAGACGGTCTCAGCGGGCAGTCCGGCGATGGCCGGGGAGGCGTACTGGCTGGTCGTGCCGTCCAGGTTGTAGCCGGTGGTGAACGACAGTGTCTTGGGAACGCCCGCCGTCACCAAGGGATCTGTGTCGGGCAGGAGCAGTTGGCTGCCGGTCACCTGGTACATCGCGTCGTACGAGGTGACCTTCTGGGTGTAGGCCTTTCCGGTCAAGCCGCTGTTATAACGGACAGAGCTGTCCGGCTGGCCCTTGGCCAGGGTGTCGAAGGTCCAGGCGGCGAGCTTGTTGGCGTCTGTCTTGGCGACCTGCCACGTGCCTGTCTTGCGGCCGAGGTCGTCGTATTCGTGGAGCAGCTTCTTGTTCGGGTCGTCGTTCGGGGTAGTGCTGACGATCTGGTCCAGGGCGTTGTACTCGGTGGTGCTCTTGCCCTTGTCCGGGTCGGTGGCCGTGACCTGGCGACCGAGCAGATCGTAGGTGTAGGACCACTTGCTCTGGTCGGGGCCTGTGATGGTCTTCTGCTGGCCTGCCGGTGTGTAGGCGTAGCTGGTCGTGGTGTGGTCGGTCCCCGTGGGCTGCGGACCGCCGTACTCGCGACGCTCGGTCAGCTGCCCGAGGGCGTCGGTCACCGTGGCGGTTGCCTGGCCTCCGCTGGGGGCGCTGGTGCTGACCGTGTCACCCGTGTAGGACGTGGTGGTGGTCCAGCGGGTGGTGCCGTGTGCCTTGGTGACTGTCTTGATCGGGCGGTCGGCACCGTCGTAGGTGGTATCCGTCTGGAGCGGGGCCTGACCGGCGGAGGTCTCTACCGGTGTGGACGCCGGGGCTGAGGTGCTGTCCCAGATGTCGGACTGCTGACTGACCGCCAGACCCCGGGTGTCGTAGAGGGCCAGTGAGATGAGACGGCCCCCTTGCGGTGTCGGGGCCTGGGTCTGACGGGTGCGCAGCAGGGAGTCGTAGAAGGTGTAGGTGGTGTTGTAGCCGGAACCGTCGCCCTTCAGGGTGCCGGTGGACACCCAGGACATGGCGGAACCGGTGACGTTGTAGGCATAGACATAGTTCGGTGTCTTGTTCAGGACCTTGAGGCGGTTGGGCAGCCATACCTTAGTCAGACGCCCGAGGCTGTCGTACTCCGTCTCGGTGACCTTGCTGTTGGGGTCAGTCACCTTGAGCGGGGCAGCTGTGGCGAAGTCGACTGCGGTCGTCGTCCTGTACAGCTTGGCGTCCTCTACGGCAGTAGCCGTAAGAGGACCAGTCGCTGCTGGGGTGTAGGTCGTCTTCGACACCTGCAGATCATTGGTGTTCTTGACGATGAGGGGACGGCCGAGTGTGTCGAACGTCGTGGTCGTCTGCTTCTGCCAGATGGGGTTGTTGGCCGCTGTGTACCCCTGGACCCGGCCGGCCCACCGGGGCTCGCCATTGGTCGGGGTCTGGTCCGAGGACCAGGTCGTCGAGTCGTAGGCGACGGCCGTGTCGGAGATGAGGTCACCGGGTCTGCTGGAATCCGCCGGCAGATCCAGAGCGTCACCCGTGATGGCGCAGGGCTTGCTGGTGACACGGGTGCGGGAGACGAGGGAGTTGATGCCGTTAGCGTTGTTGCGGGCGTACCAAGTGCGGGTGCACTTCTCGTCGCCGTCGATCGCGATGTCGCCCTGGTCCTCGACGGTGGCTTTCATGCCGTAGTCGTCGAAGGTCGTTCTCACCGTGCGTACCCGGTCGTAGGGGGTGAGCTTGCTGGTGATGTTGGTGCGGGTGTGGGTGGCACCGATGCGGACGTAGTACGCCTCGGTGTCGGCATACGACTTGTGCTGGGTCGCGGTCCGCTTCGACCACGGGTCGTTGACGGTGCCGGTGACCTCCGTGGTGTCGTTGTACGTGACCGTCTCACGGGTGAAGCCCGCGTACTGGTCGGAGTCGGTGACAGCCGGTGCCTTGATGCCCGTGACCGTCACCGATTTCCGGGCATCTGCGTCGGGGGTCTTGCCGTCAGCGCTCAGAACTCGGTCGCCGTTCATGCCGCGCAGGTAGACCGTGACGGTCTTGCTCCGAGTTCCAGTCGATATGCCGACGAGATGGGTGACCTGCTGGAAGCCGCGCCAGATGGACCAGGTGCGCTCCTTGGCCGGAGTCATCGGGTCCTCGTTGTAGTGCCAGGCCCCGCCGCCGGAGTACTGGTAGGCGTGCTGCACTGCTTCCGAGCCGCCGTGGGGGTCGGTGGTCTGCACTGAACTGACCGGATACTTCTGGAACCAGTCGAGGACGGAATCCTGCTCACCGTTCGGGGACCAGTACACCGGGTAGCAGCGCTTGGTGTTCTCGTCGACCTTGGGCATAGTCTGGCCGCTGACGCAGTCGGCATCCAAGTAAGTGACGATGGTCTGGGCGCCGGTCTCCGATGTGACGGTCTTCAGGCGAGGCTTGTGCAGAGGAAGGATGTTGTCTGTGCCGTCGACGCGGTTGGCGCGCATCTCATGGGTGAACTTGACGGGGTCCAGCGCGAGGTCGGTCCCGCGTTTACCGGTGTGCCTGATCTCGTCCAGCCACAGGGACTGGTCGGTCGAGTCGCCGGTGTCGCCCGGGTCGAGGTAAATCTGCTTGAGATTCCAGACGTCGACCGGATCGAAGCCGGGCGTCGTGGCGGCTGCGTTCCACGCGTGGGTGGTGATGGTGGTCAGGCGCTTGCGGGTGAAGAAGGTCGGACCGGGGTTGCCGGTGCACTTGTCGCCGTCCTTGCAGACGGAGTCGAAGGGTACGTCGGGCCAGTTGTCGCGGGTGTCTTCGGTGAGTGAGTCGCAGCCGGTACCTGAGGCCAAGCAGCGTTCCGCGTAGTCGAAGACCACCTTGTTCGACGCGGCCGGGGACCCGGAGAACAGCGTGTCGGCACGCTGGCCGTAGCGGATCTCCTTCAGGTATCCGCCGCGGACGTAGTCAGTGCCGATGGTGTCGTCACCGAGCTTGTCGTAGTTGTTGTGTTCTGCCGTGTACCAGTAGGACATCGCGTTGCCGTGGGTGTCCTCGACGTAGTCGAGGTTCCACCGCCAGGCCTGGGTCTTGGCACGGCCGGAGAACGAGCTGCCGTCGGCATAGCCGGGTTCGCCTTCGTCATCGCCGAAGACGGGGACGGTCCAAACCGAGTTGGTGCGGTCGTCGGTGCTGGCGCCGGCGAGCTTGTTCAGACCGAAGACGTACTTGGTCCCGTCGCCGGTGATGACGGTCCAGTGCTCGCCGTTGTCATCAGTATTGTCCGCTCCAGTAGAGCGGGTGACGGTGGAGGCGTCGTCGTTCTGCAGACGCCATGCGCCGGTGGTGTCGTCCTTCACCAGTTCCGACGCCTGGCCGTTCAGCACGAGCGAGGCGTTGTCGTACTTCCAGCACAGGTCGAACTTGTCCGCCTGGCCGTCGTCGTCACATGATCCATACGTGCGCTCGATGAACGACGAGGTCAGGTCGAAACCCTCACCGACCTGGCTGCCCTGGTTGTTGGTGACAGCGGTGCGCCCGTCGACAGCGCCAGAGTTGTACGAGAGGGACAGCTTTGGCTGCGGGCCAGCGGCGGCCGGCGGAATGCGCAGCGGGTAGGACCAGGTGAAGGTTCCGGAAGAGCCGCCTGCTTCCCAAGTGGAGGAGGAAGCAAGCGGGGTCGCCTTGTAATCGCCGGCGCCGGACTGTGTCCCGGCCGCCAAGGCCAGCATCATGGGTGAGCCGTTGGCCGGCAGACTCAGGGGAGCCGAGACTCGATTCTCGTCCCGGTCGTTGACCGAATCCAGGGGGATGCGCTTGCGGCAGTCTGCCTTGGCCGTGTCGGTGAGGGAGCAGCCCGGCAGGCGGGTCAGCTGGAGGCGTCCAGCCCAGTCGCCACCATAGGCGGAAGCGAAAGCTGAGTAGTCGACGCCTAGTCTGGTAGCACCTCCGCCTCTCGGCCCCGTCACCTTCAGGGCGACGCCCTTGACGCCGAGCTTGGCCGCCGCCTTCTGGCTGAGGACCTCAACGGTGACGGACGCAGGTGCCTTGCCCTTGCCCGGCGCAGCAATGGTGACGGGAAGGGAGCCGGGGGTGGCTTCGGTGATGCCTTTCGAGCGGGTAGTCAGTGATGCCTTGCCGGCGTGAGGCCAAGTAGCTTGCTTCTGCTGGTCACGGCGTGCGCGGACGGCTGCAGTGCGGTCCGCTGCGGCGGACTTTTCCACTACGGCAGCAGCCTTCTGGTTCACCTTGACGGTGAGAGGGTTGACCTTGGCCGAGCGGGGCTTATCAAGGTGAGGGGCCCCCAGCGGGTCGGGCTCCGCGGCGAACGCCACGGGGGTGAGGAGGCCGGTGAGTAGAGCGAGCCCAGTGGCTGCAGCGAGGCGGCGGGACCAGCGACTGGTTCTGCTTCCCCGCCCCTGGCCGGAGGGGGGTATGCCGAAGGGATGCATGTGTCTTCTTCCTGTGCGGCGCCAGGCAACAGCGCCGGACGCGTGCCGGTGAGACAGAGGAGAGAAATGGCCAACGCGTACCTGTCGGTGCTGGGCGGGTGTACGCGGGCCGCCCAGCACCGGCTTGGGTGCGAAATGTCAGATGTCGGCGGGCAGGATCTGGGAGCGAACCTGGTCGGCCGTCATGGCTCCGGTCCAGATCCGCAGATCCTGCAGGCGTCCGGGCAGGTAGTTGCCAGTGCTGCCTGCATTGGTTCCTCGGCCCAGGCTCAGCTCGCCACTGCCCTGCTGGGGGACCGTGAACCCGGCTGTCCCGTCGGACACCTGATCAGCCGCGCCGACGTACAAATGGAGCTTGCCGTAGCGGACCTCGGTTGTTCCATCGGACGGGTCGGTCCACTCCACGGTCTCTTGTGCGTCGAACGTGCCCGTGATCTGTACCTGCGTATCGGTCTCGGCCACGTCGGCGGCCGGCGCCTCGGCGCTCTGGGTGACCCTGCCGTCCGCGCCCACCGCTGTGCGGGTGAACTTCCACTGATAGACGCCGTCCGCGAGCTTCACCGCCCATAGAGACCAGGAGGATTGCCCGCCCAGGCGCTGGGCGGCCACCTGTGCCTTGTAGCCGACCGGCTTGGAGGCGAGGGCTGCGGAGTTCAGCGAGACGCTCGCCGACACTGTGAAGGAGCCGGTTTCGTCGACGGCCGGCCCGGTCGTGGCGGCGTGTCCGGACGTTCCGTCGAGGACCAGCGTGTTGTCTTCCGGGTTCAGTGTGGCACCGGTGCCAGACAGGACCATCGCGGATGGCGGGTAGGGCGTGGCTTCACCGATCTGGGTACCCGTGGCCGTGGTGGCGTCCCAGTGGGCGACCAATTCATTGGCTGGCACACCGTCCTGCTCGAGGCTGGCTTCCTCGACCAGCTCGGACGGTTGCAGGGAACGCTGCCAGACGGCCACTTCGTCGAGCAGACCGAAGTAGTAGTCGCCGTAGGTACCGCTCGCCTTGGCTCGGCCGAATTGCAGCCCCCCTGTCGCGGTCCACGGCGTGTACGTGGACGCCGTCTTGGACAGGTTCACGGGCTGGCCTTGGGGTCGGCCGTTGATGAACAGTTGGATGGTGTCGTTGGCGGGGTCGGTGTCGGGGAGATTGTCGTCGCCTTCCGTCTTGAAGACGCCCGCCACGTGTGTCCACACGTTCAGCGGCGGGTTCTCCTGGTCTGCCTGCGCCCGGATGTACACCGGGCTGGCCTCATCCTTGTCCGTGCGGTTGAACACCCACTTCTTGTAGGCGGCGGAGTAGTACAGGGCGAAGGAACTGCCGTGTGCGCCGGGCGCGGACAGCACCACCCGGTTGGCTGAGGCACTGGTCAACTGCACCCAGGCCGAGACGGTGAAGGAATCCCGTGTGTTGACTGCAGGAGCGGACGTGGCGGCGTAGCCGGTCTGCTGAGCCGGGTCGGTGGTGTCGTCGTTCAACCGCAGCGAATAGTCCGCCTCACCACGCCGGGCCCTGGTCGACCAGCCGGTCCCTGCCTCCCCCACCAGGGTCGCGTCGTGGCGGGTCCCCACCGTGGCGGTGTCCTTGGCGGTCATGGTTCCAGAGCCAGGTACGCCGTCCAGGTGCCAGCGGCCCACCTCGCCCTGGGCGGGAGCAACCTTGAACACAAATTCCTGGTATGCCCCCCAACGGTTATAGACGTCCTTGGCCCGGACCGACAGGACTTGGGTGCCCGAGAGTGGTGGGGTCACGCTTGAGACCGTGACCTTGAGGCTGCCTGCGACCGGCTTGGCCGCCGTGGACAGCAGTTTCCACTCGTAGGCTGTTACGTCGGTGGCGCCGTTGGACTTGATGTCAGCGGTGTTCGGCTGGAAGGTGAAGGATCCGGGTACTCCCGGCCCTCCCCGGCCTTCACACAGGGTCGCTGTGCACTCGGTGTACGGCGAACCGGCAGTGATGCGGGGCGCCTTGGGCGCGGACGAGTCGATCTTGAAGTAGCACCATGAGCTGTAAGAGGAGAACAAGTCACCGGTTTTGCCCGCATAGGACCAGTGAGACTGGGTTCGCGCCTTGTAGCGGTAGAGACCGCCATCGGCGCGCTCGCTCATACGTAGCTTTTCCAGTGTGCCGTCCGGGTGCCAGCCCGTGTCCGGCATGTGGCCACTCCACACCTGATGCCAGGCCGCGTCGTCTCCGCGCTCCACGACGTACTCGGCTTGCAGAGATCCTTCCTCCGCACCCTTGTTTGACTCGACCTGCGTCTGGACGCGGGCCTGCGCGATCGGGTCCTTGCGGGTGACGACCAGCGGGTCACTCGAAGACTTCTTGCAGTAGGCGGTGCTGCCGTCGCCCGGGATGATGCCGACGTCGGTGGGCATGCCGGGCTTGTAAGCGAAGGTGACCTGAAGTTCGGCGTTGTCATCAAACCGCTTCCAGGCGCGCGGCTCGCTCTCGTCCTTGGCCCGCAGCATCAGTGTCAGGCGGCTGATCTTGCCGTCGGCGAACGAGCGGACGGTGTTCTTCAGATTTTCGTCCGCCTCGTCGGGGTTGTCGTTGAACTCGATCCAGGCGTCGGGCTGATCGGGCGTGCAGAGGCCGCCGCGGCCGGCGGAGACGTACCGGTCACCCATTTGGTCCAGCTGTTTCGGGCCCGGCCACCGGGTGCCCTCGGAGATGTTGTCGGTGCGCTCCAGGTCCACCCAGTAGGGATTGCAGTTGTACGACCAAGTTTCGCGGGCCCGGAAGGTGGCGTCCAACACGTACTTGCCCGCGAGCTTCGTCGGCGCGAACTCGAAGTACATGCGGTCGATGTAGCCAGCGCCGCATGAATAACCGTCAGCAGTACCGCACTTGCCGACGCCCTTGTCGCCGTCGAACATCCAGAACTTGTCACCATCGGATGAGATCTTCGTACGCTCCTGGGCGCCCAGGCCGACGGAGGGGTCGATGTAGACCGGGTAGACGGTGTCCTCGCCACGCAACAGGTCAAGGTCGGGGTGGCAGCGACGGTATCGTTCTCCACCTTGACCGGCAGTACCGTGCTGGCATCACCCTCGCCGGGCTGTGAAGGATCGTCCTCCTTGGGCTCCTTCACAGCCGCCTCACTCTCGGCTGCCACGAGCTGGGTCTGCGGTCCGGACTCGGCGTCGTCACCGGCCGAATCCCACATCTGCCCGGCCGGCCCGCGGAAGAGGGCATTGCCGTCCTCGTCAACTGCCCGCAGACCGCCACCGGCCCCCGGAACCACAGCTAGCCCGTCTCCGGTTGCGGTGAGCTTGACCTGCTCGAGCTCGGGGTTGCGGGCGGCCTCGGGCGTCTTCACGACGAGTACCTCGCGGTACCCCTCCGCGGTCGCCGTCAGTTGCAGATCCACCCCGTCCAAAACATTGGGGTACGTGGCTGTTGCACCGTTCAGGGTCGGCTCGGGCAACGCATCGGTCCAGCCAAGGGTGATCGACCGGCCGTCCTTGCTCATCCGAAGCATGTCAGAGCCGGAACCACCGCCGGAGAACGACAGATCGACCACCGCACCCTTGGGGGCGATCCGGCCGTCAGGCCGGCGCTCCAGGACGGGATCAACCGGCCCCCACCCGTCCTTTTGCTGTGGCGAGGTCGTCCTCATCGACGGCACCCTGATCCCCACCGTCCGCCGCACCGGCACCACGAACCGGCCCAACTACTCCGGCAAACACCGCCGTCATGGCCTGCACTTCCTCGCCCTGACCGACGAGAACGGCCGCCTGAGCTGGATCTCCGCGGCCCGTCCCGGCCGCACTCACGACATCACCGCCGCCCGCCGCGACCACATCCTCACTCACCTGCGCGCGGCCGGCCTCGGCGCCCTGGCCGACCTTGGCTTCCTCGGCCTCACCGACGACAGCGACGACCCGGTGATCGTCACCGGCTACGAGGCCACCCGCGCCCGCAAGCTCACCCCCGGCGAGAAGCAGGCCAACCGGGTCCTCGCCGCCGCACGCGCTCCCGTCGAACACGGCTTCGCGCACCTGAAGACCTGGCGCATCCTCACCAAACTCCGCACCGACCCCGCTCGCGCCACCGACCTTTTGCGCGCTCTCCTGGTCCTCTCGAACCTCGAGCTCTCACGCTGACAGATGATCAGTCAAATTCGGCGCGGTACGGCTCCGTCCTGCCAGCGGTAGAGGTCGCGCAGCAGGGAAATCTCGGCGCCGTGATGGATCAGCTCCCTGTTGACGTGCAGGACCCTGTTCTCCATGGGAAACCGCTCGGGACCCACCGTGGGCGGATTGTCCAGGTCAGCGTCCGAGAGCTCGCGGACCCCCGCGTTCCATCTCCCATACATCTCATCGAGCTGTTTTAGCGCATCGTCAGCGGTCCCCGCGTAGGCGAATGCCTGGGACTCGAGGTCCTGGCCGCCGAAGTGCCATCCGACCCGATAGCCCAGGCAGGAGACGATGATGTGCGCCAGCCGCCAGGCAATCGTGGTCACCGGCGCAGGCACCGGGGCAGGGGACGCGAAGTCCATCGTCCATACCCCCGAACCTTCCGACATCGGTGCGGCCGACGTGCCACATGGGCGGATGCTCCAGCAGCCGCGCACCGGCTCCCAGAAGTACTCCTCGTCGGTAAGACCCTCCAGCCGTGGCCGCAGGTTCTTGCTCCAGTACCAGTCCAACTGGTCCGCGAGTCGCTCGCTTCTTGTCATTTCCGCACACTACATACAACGGAAGCCTGGCTGCGCCCCTCGCGGACGCCGTCGCCGGCCGTGGGCCGCGAGACGTACCGCACCAGGAGATGACGCTGGGGCCTGATGTGCCCTTCGGGCCGCGCCGCCGCGAGCGGCTCAGCCTCGACCGATGACATGACGGGTGATCAAGACCGCAGACTCCCGCCCGAGCAGCATGAATATCCCGAGCGAGCGCCACGCCAGAGCTTCCGACCTGCACGTTCGAAGATGGCGAAGACTCCCTGGTTGAACATCGGCGAGGCGCTGAACGTGAAGGTGGGTATGGAAGCCCCCCACGGTGTTGAGCCTGCGCTGAAGCCGTTACCTTCTGCACCTGCACGACTACCCGCATCCGGGGCGTCGGCCCGTCCATCAAGGCTTGGATGGTTGGATGCATTGCGCGGCATCGCGGCGCTCGTCGTGGTGTTCGATCATTCGTCGTACGCCTTCATGGCGGAGTTCCGGCGCGAGTTGATGCCAGAGTTCAACACCAGCCGGTACGGCATCATGGTGTTCTTTCTCGTGAGCGGTTACATCATTCCCGCCTCGCTGGAGCGGCGAGGATGTGTCCGGACCTTCTGGGTCGGACGCATCTTCCGCATCTACCCGTTGTGGGCGGCTGTCGTCACTGCGGTCCTCGCCGCCAACCTGCTCGGGGTTGCGCAGATCCGCGACTTCGACGGACAGAGTGTCGCTGCGGCCATGGCCGCTCACTTCACCCTTTTCCAAGAACTGTTAGGGACGCCCAACCTTCTTCTTGTCCTGTGGACGCTCTCATATGAGATGGCCTTCTACCTGCTGGTCGTCGCTCTCTTTTCGCTCCGCCTTCATCACAAGTCAGCAGCGGTTGCCTTGACCCTGGGCGTACTCGCCGCAGTGAGCGTGACAGCGCTCAGCACTCTGTCCGTGTCCGCCCTCTCTAATGCGATCGGCTCCAACCTGCTGATAGCTGTGACCGCCATCGCCATGGTCGTCGCCATCTGCTGCGCCAGCTCGACGTCAGCCGCCCCGCGCCTGGCCGGCGGTGTGCTCGGCGGGCTGTTGGCCCTCGTGCTGGTGACCTTCAACAGCACAGTTCCCGCGTGGGAGGGGCTGGTGATTCTCGCCGTGATGTTCCTCGGCACCGCCGTCTATCGAGCCGAGCACGGTCAGAGCTCCTGGAAGTCCGTAGCCTGCGCCGCGACCGTGGTGGTGGCCTGCGCTGTAGGTGCTGCCTATCACTATGGTGACGGGGCCAACTTCACACGGCGCGGATGGATAGCGGCGTTTCTCCTGGCCGTGCTCACCTTCGGTGTCGGCCTGGCTGTTCGCCGACGTGTGATACCGCGCTGGCTGACCTGGCTGGGCACGATCAGCTACTCGGTCTACCTGGTCCATCCTGTCCTGCTCGCAGTCACCGACGGAACGATCGGCCGGTGGCGACAGGACGCGCCCTTGCTCGAGTTGGCCTTCTACGCCGTGCTTCTGCCGCTGTCATGGCTGACCTACCGTTGCATCGAGGCTCCAGGGCAAGCGTGGGGCCGACGGGTGGCACGGCGCATTCAGCCGCAACTCCCGCCGGGCTGAGAGCGTGCTTGATCCTTTATGGAAGGCAGGTGGCCCCGGGTCCAGATGGGCCCGGGGCCACCTGCGTAGCAAGTGCATGTCGCGAAGAGGATCCACGGCTCCGAAGGAGCCAGCTCCCCCTGTGCGTCAGCACACGCGATGGGGAGACCTCCCCGCTGACCGTTCGACCACTATGGAACTATGATCCAGCCCTGGTTGGCGGATCCGTCACAGGGGAACTGGGCTACCTGCGCACCGTCGGCGGTGCTGGCGCCGGAGACACCCAGGCACATGCCGCTCTTGCGATTCTTGATTGCGTGGCCGTCCGGGCCGTAGTCCTCCCAGACCCTGTCCCAGTCCTGGTTAAGGTCGCCGGACGGAGTTGCCGTGATGGCCGCCGCCCCAGCTGAAGTACTGGCGCGGTCGATACCGAGGTTCAACTTCGACTGCCAGTTCTCCCAGCTGTACGTGGTACCGCCCTCGGTCAGGATGGTTTCCCATCGCTGCAGGTAGCTGTCGCTGCTGGACTTCTGGACGACCTTTGCCCCGTTGGCGGAACTCACGGCCGCCAGGTACTTCCCGGACTTGTAGTTCTTGATCTTGATGGTGGCGAGGGCACGCTTCGGCGCCGGTTCACCACTGTGGGGCGCCGGGGTGAGAGCGATCGCAGGGCTGGCCGCGGCCAGCAGCGCTCCCGCCAGGATCGCCGAGACGGCGGCTGCAGTTCGTGTTGCGCGCATGACAATCTTCTCCTTGTGTAGGAATCAGTGCTGACGGCCCGTTAGGCCAAGAGGGGCATGTGGCCGGGTGGCGCAGCCGGATTGATCACAGCACGATGAGCTGCCACTGTTGGTTGCTCGACCCATCACATGCAAACTGGGCGGCCTGTGCGCCGTTCGTGGTGCTCGCACCCGATATGCCCAGGCACAGGTGGCTCTTACGGTTCTGCAGTGCGCCCCGGTCCCCACTCGTGGGGACGATCAGCCAGTCCTGGTTGGCGTCGCCGGACGGATTCGCGATGATGGCCGCAGCGCCGGCTTGGGTGCTAGCGCCGTCGACCCCCAGGTTTTTGCCCGCGCGACCGTTCTCGAAGCTGAAGAGGTCGCCGTCCTGGATCATGTTCCAGTGCTGCGAGGAGTTCTGGTCGTTTCCCGGCTGCTGAACGACTCTGGCTCCGTTGGCAGTGCTGTTACTTGTGGGCTGCAGGTACTTCCCGGACTTTACGTTCCTGAGCCCGACGGTCTTGGCGGCAACTGACCGGTCCTTGAGGCTCGACAGCGGCAGGGGAGTTGGGGCCGAGACGCGGTCCGTCGGCGATGCGGAGGCGATCGCCGGACTGGTGACGGCCATCAACGCTCCGACCACGGCGCCTGCGACGATGACTTTCCTGGCGCGCGATGTGCGCATGTGATGTCTCCTCTTGGCGTTGGGGTGCCGTCGTAAGTGACGACGCCAGGTAAACCTGATGGCTGGGGTCTCCCGGTGGGCTTGCTAATGCATCGCCCAGCCCTGGTTGGCCGAGTCATCGCAGGGGAACTGGGCGGCCGCAGCGCCGTTGGCGGTGCTGGCGCCCGTGATGCCAAGACACAGGCCGCTCTTGCGGCTCACCATGGCGAAATACTCTCCGCCGTAGCCATTCCAGTCTGCGAACCAGTCTTGGTTGAGGTCGCCGGACGGAGTTGCCGTGATAGCCGCCGCGCCGGCAGAAGTGCTCGCACCATTGATGCCGAGGTTCCGCCCCGCCGCCTGGTTCTCGAAGGTGTAGTAGTCGCCGAAGAGGTAGACCTCCCAGATCTGCAACCCCTGGCCACTGGTCGTGGGCTGCTGGACGACCCTTGCTCCGTTGGCGGTACTGACAGCCTGCAACGCCTTCCCGGACTTGAGGTTCACGAGCCGAGCCGTAGTCACCGCTACCTTCTGGGGTGCCGGCTCGCTGCTCCGAGGCGACTCGGCGCGGGCGAAGTCCTGAATCCCCGCAGAGGCGGAGGCCTTGAGGATCGGCACGGGCTTCGCGTCGCTGTCCTGCGGCGACTGAGCGCTAGCGATCGCAGGGCTGACTGCCGCCATCAGCGTACCGGCCATCATCGCAGCGACGATGTTCCTGTTGTGTCTCTTACGCACGTTGCATTCCTTCACTTTAGGTTGGCTCGTCGTCGCCGGGAGTACTCAACCAGAGAGCGAGAGGGAATCGCTAGATCGTTCGATCACTTAGGCTGAAAGCGCTTTCTTGACGGGGGCATGTTCGAGTGGCAGGAAGGGCTCGAGGTCTGTCACGGCACCACAGGGGAGCTTTCGCCTGGCCGAAATGTTGTATTGGCCCAGCCCGCTCGGGAACCTACTAGTGCCTGGGCCAGGGTCCCCTGCACCCGTCCGGCTTCACCCTCTGGAGCTCCCGCGTCGTCGAAGGCCACGTCAACCGGATCAAGATGCTCAAACGCCAGATGCTCGGCCAGGCCGCCTGTAGGTGGCAGACCTGCGCATCGACCCGACCGCGCGCACCGCGCACCTGGCCGACGCCCGGACGTTTTATTGGCCGTGGCCTTCTTCGCGGTCTTCTTGTCCAGCTGCTTCTTCACCGCCAGGGTGCCTCGCTGAGCGGGCCGCGTCGCGCTTCCGTACCTGCTGGATCTGCACCGGGCTACACGGCACACCGTCCATCTGTGTGTCCTGCGCGGCCGCCGGGCAGCACCACCGGCACGACGTGCCGGTCCCGCCGAACGCACCACTGCTCGCCCGTGTTCGGCGCACCTAAGCAGGTCTGGGAGGATGGCCGGCAGCCGTCCGTACCGGGTCCGGGAACCCGCGGGCGGCGAGAGGCGGGCGGGTACGGGCGGCGGGCGGGAGAGCGGAGTGGTGCGGCAACGGTGCAGCTGTCGACTCGGCGACGCAGGATGGCAAGGACGACGCCACCCTCGCGTCGGGGGCAGCGCGGCATCACAGCGGACGACGGGGCCTGCTAACCCATGACGCCCAAGGCCAACCGCTAGCCCAGGCGGTGACCGACACAGGTCTGTTGCTGGACGGCACCAGTAATGGATACGCGGCAACGGCCGGTCCGGTGCTGGAGACCCGTTCGTCGTACACGGTGGCGGCCTGGGTGCGGGTGGATCCGTCCGTGACGCAGACCGTCTCCGTGCTCAGCTAGACGCCGACGGCTGCAAGCCCCTGGACCCAGAAGTACAGCCCGTTCGTCATCTCCTACGGCGGCAAGTGGAGCATCCGCGCGTTCTCCACCGATGGCACCTTCACCCGGGAAGCCGCGGCCTCGGTCTCGCACCCAAAGGGAGTGTGGACCCATGTGGCGGCTGTGCACGATACGGCGGCCAAGAAGGTCCACCTCTTCGTCAACGGCAAGCGTGAGGCCTCGGCGGACGCCGGCACGCCCTGGTCGGCCGAGGAAACCTGGAGATCGGCCGGGTGATGTTCGGCGACAGCTACGTGGACCACTTCAAGGGCGTCATCGACGAGGTGACGGTGTGGCAGCGCACGCTGACCGACCAAGAGGTCAGGGACGAGGCACGGCTGCTGACGTCCGAGCACTTTGCCGGTGTGGAGCTCGTGGGCGGCTGGCGTCCCGATCAGGGCACCGGCACCACGATCCCCGACACACTGTCCGGTTACGGCCGCCAGATGACCCTCAACGGAGGAGCGTCATTGAACGGCGAGGAGATCACTCTGGACGGAGTGGACGACTCAGCGTCAGTGCCCGGCCCGCTGGTGGATGACACGGGATCCTTCACCGTCACCGCGCTGGCCACCCTCGACGGGGACAAGCTCGCCGGCAAGAACGCTGGCTACAAGGGCCAGGTCGTCGGGCAGCGCACGGCGGACGGATCCGCCTGGGGACTGTGGTACGAGCTGACGGGCAAGCAGACCGTGCTCGACCCGGAGACCTTGACGGAGAAGACCGTGCCCGTCGGCTTCTGGCGGTTCGGGCGACTCAACGCCGACGGCACGTTCAGCGCGGTGTCGTCCGACGAGAGCGCGCTGATGGACGGCAGGGTCAGACTGACCGGCGTCTTCGACGCCCAGGACGGCACCGTCAGCCTCTACCTCGGCGGCGCACGCAACGACGAACCTCGCTCGTTCACCGCCAAGCTGGGCACCGGCGAGTTCGCCGTAGGCAGGGGATTCACGGGCGGCGTGTGGCAGCACTACCTGCCCGAACGTATCGCCGAGGTACGGGTGTGGGCCGGCGCGATGCCCGGCTGGGAGCAGATCGAGCAGGCCGTGGGCGACTGAACCCGGGCTTGCGGGCGGACGGCTGCCACACAGCAGCCGTCCCGGCCTCGTGACACACAGCAGCCGCAGTCTGCGGCGCCTTACCAACTACTCATTGGGACTTGGGCAGGCGGAACGATGGCCTTTGGTATAAGCACCTCAAACAGGCGGCGCGGAGGAGTCACACGGCGGCGCGGCAGCCGTTTGCTGGTGCAGTCGCTGGCTCTGGCGTTGGTGATGCCCCTGGGCTGGACGCAGGTAGCCCAGGCAGCACCGCAGCCGGGCGGGCTGGGACGGCCGGACGTGCCGAAGCCCCGGGTGAGTAAGGTTGAGACATTCGACGGGCCCGGAGCACGCAAGGCCCGTGCCAAGGTGGCGAAGGAACGCAAGGCCAATGCCACCCAGGCCAAGCGAGCCGCCCAAGAGCGAAGAGCTAGCTGGCCCAAGTCCGCACAGGCCACGGTCGCCCTCGACCGTGGAAAGACCACCCTCGGCGACATCCCGGTCACAATCACACCCGCACAGAGCTCCGCCGCCAAAGTCGCTGCAGGCGAGGCACGGGTCACCGTGCTGAACCAGAAAGCGGCCCACAAGGCGGGTGTCACCGGCGTCCTGCTGACCGCCGAGGCGGGCAAGGTAGGCACCGCCGAGCTGAGTATCGACTACAGCTCCTTCGCGTCCGCCGTCGGCGGTGACTGGTCCCAGCGGCTGCACCTGGTCCAGTTGCCGGCCTGTGCGCTGACGACTCCGCAGAAGAAGGAATGCCGCACACAGAAGCCGCTCGCATCGGAGAACGATTTCGCGGCCCAGAACATCTCGGCCACGGTGCGTCTAGCGGCAGCGGAGCCATCCGGTGAGTCCACTCAGCTGGTGAAGGCCGCGGGCACCGCGGCATCAGGAGCAACCGTTCTTGCCGTCACCGCGGCTTCCGCCGGGTCCGGCCAGTCGCCGACGGGCGCGGGAGACTACTCCGCAACGCCACTGTCGGCGTCATCCGCGTGGGAGGCGGGAGGCAGCTCCGGTTCCTTCACCTGGTCCTACGACTTCACCCTCCCGCCCGCGGCGGCCGGTCCCAAACCGCCGCTGTCGCTGTCGTACGACTCGGGGGCAGCGTCGACGGTCGGACCGCAACGACGAACAACCAGGGCACATCGGTCGGCGAAGGATTCACGCTGACCGAGTCCTACATCGAGCGCTCCTACGGATCCTGCGACGACGACGGGCACACAGACGTCTTCGACCTGTGCTGGAAGTACGACAACGCGCGTCTGGTGCTGAACGGCAAGTCCACCCGCCTGATCAAGGACAAGACCGACGGGCAATGGCGGCTGGAGGACGACGATGCCTCCAAAGTGACCCGGTCCACCGGCGACGACAACGGCGAGCACTGGACCGTCACCACAGGGGACGGCACCAAGTACGTCTTCGGTCTCAACAAGCTGGACGGTGCCAGCACCGAGCGCACCAACTCCACACACCGCCGTCGTCTACGACAACTCGAACGCCACCGTATGGTCCGCCACTCAGAAGCCCACCAGGGGCGAGGCGACTTGGACCGGCCGCGCCACCGGCTACACCGCGACCGCCGACACCAACGGCGAGCGAACTCCGAACGGCTGGCAGACCGTCACCAAGACGGCCTTCGACGCCCTCGGCTGGCCGACGAGCATCACCGATGCGGCAGGACATGCCACCTCCACCGCCTACACCCCCGCGACAGCGGGCCCGGTGACCAAGACAGTCACCACCGACCCCAAGCAGTACCAGGCTGTCAGCTTCCTCGATCCTCGCCGTGGTCTGCCGCTGCGTAGCTATGACATCAACCAAAAGAAGAGCGAGCTTAACTACGATGCGCTCGGCCGCCTGACCGAGGTATGGCTGCCCAACCGCATCCGCGGCAGCCAGAACCCGAACACCAAATTCCGCCTACCACCTGGAAAACGCCAAGCCTTCTTGGGTATCGACTTCGACCCTGAAGAGGGACGGCGACACCTACAACACCAGCTACACGCTCTACGACGCGCTCCTGCGCCCGCTGCAGACCCAGGTACCGACCCCGCAGGGCGGCCGGCTGCTGACCGACACGCGCTACGACAGCCGCGGTCTGGCGTACGAGACGTACGCGGACATCTTCGACACGACCAGCACCCCCAACGGCACGTACACGCGCGCCGAGTACGGCGAAGCGCCCACGCAGACGGAGACATTCTTCGACGGGGCGGGCCGAGCCACCACCAATACCTTGTACGTCTACGGCGTCAAGAAGTGGTCCACGACCACGAGCTACACCGGTGATTCCGTGGCGACGACCGCCCTCGAGGGCGGCTCGGCCCTGCGGACGATCAGCGATATCCGCGGCCGCACCAGCGAGACCCGCCAGTACGCAAGCAACACGCCTGGCGACCCCGACTACGGCAGCGGGCCCGGCGCCGCCTATGCGGCCACCAAGTTCATCTACGGGCTGGACGGCCAGCAAAAGTCGATCACCGGCCCCGACGGTGCCAAGTGGTCCTACGGCTATGACCTGTTCGGCCGCCAAATCAGCGCCGACGACCCCGACAAGGGCAAGGCGACCACCGAATACAACGCGCTCGATCAGGTCATCAAGACCACGGACTCGCGCGGCAAGACGATCCTGACCGCCTACGACGAACTTGGCCGCCCCACCGGCACCTGGACCGGCTCGAAGACGGACGCCAACCAGCTCACCGGCTACACCTACGACACCCTCCTCAAGGGCCAGCCCACGTCCTCGACCCGCTATGTCGGCGGCAAAACAGGCCAGCCCTACACCCAGACCGTCACCGCCTACGACAGCCTGAACAGGGCCACCGGCAGTGAACTCGAGCTGCCGGCCGACGATCCGTTCGTGGCGACGGGCGCACCGGCCAAGCTGGCCTACGAGAGCTACTACAACATCGACGGCACCCTGCAATACAGCAAGGAACCGGCGCTGGGCGGTCTGCCGTCCGAGAACATCGGACTCACCTATGACGGCCTGGGCAACCTCACGTCCATCGGCGGCTCCACCGGCTACCTGCGCGACGTGTCCTACTCGGCGCTCTCGCAGCCGCAGCAGCTGACGCTGGGCACCGGCGGTACCGGCAGCAAGAGCATCTACGTCACCAACCTCTTCGAGGAGGGAACCGGCCGCCTGACCCGCAGCCATGTCACGGACCAAACCCACCCGTACATGCTGCAGGATCTCAACTACAGCCACGACCAGGCCGGGAACGTCACCTCCATCAAGGATCCGACCACGCTTGGCGGTGAGAGCTCGGCGGACACTCAGTGCTTCGCCTACGACGGTCACCGCCGGATGATCGAGGCCTGGACGCCCAAAACCGACGACTGCTCCAGCGCCCGCACCGGTTCAGATATGGGTGGTCCGGCGCCCTACTGGACGAGCTACACCTACAACGCAGGCGGGCAGCGCAAGACCGAGACTCAGCACGGGGTCGGCATCCGCGCGGGCCAGAACACTCAGCGCGAATACAGCTACCCCGCCTCGGGCCAGCCACAGCCGCATACCCTGACCATGGTTGACACGACCGGCGACGGCACCCGCACCCAGTCCTTCACCTATGACGCCGCGGGCAACACCGCCAAACGTGCCACCGAAGTGCAGCACCAGTACTTCCGCGCCGGGTGGAAACTGACCGCGGGCCAGGAGGTACGCAGCCAGAAGGCTCGCATGGTCATGCGTGAGGACGGCGACCTCGTCATCTACAACCGTGACACCGACGAGGTCCGCTGGCACACCGGCACCGCGGGCAACCCCGTCGCATGGGCGACCATGCAAGACGACGGCAACTTCGTTGTCTACTCGGCCGACAACACCAAGCTGTGGTCCCAAGGGTGCAGGCTCCGGCTACTTCGCCACCCTGCAGGACGGCGGCAGCTTCGCCGTCTACGACGCCGCCTGGAAACTGCAATGGACTGCAGGCTCCTGGATCGGCTCCGCGCCTGTCTCCTCCGGCACGTACACCCACACCTGGGACGACGAAGGCCGCATCGCCACCACTACCGCCCCCAACGGCATCAAGACCACCTACATTTACGGCCCGGACGGCCAGCTGCTGATACGCGCCACGGAGAACGGCGAACGGATCCTGTACGCCGGCGCTACAGAACTACACCTGCGCGCCGACGGCACTACCTGGGCGCAGCGTTACTACACAGCTCAGAGCGTGACGGCTGCCGTTCGCTCGAATAAGTCCGGTACCAATACCCTCACCTACCTCACCGGCGACCACCACGGCACATCAAGCCTCGCCATCAGCGCCGACACCAGCCAGACCTTCACCAAGCGCTACACCACTCCCTTCGGCGCAGAACGAGGAGAACCCGCTGGCGATATCACCACCTGGCCCGACGACGACAAGGGCTTCCTCGGAAAAACCCGAGACGAGTCAACGGGCCTGATACATATCGGCGCTCGCGAATATGACCCCACACTCGGACAGTTTCTCTCTGTCGACCCCGTCCTCAACCCCTCGGAAGTACAGTCCCTCAACGGCTACAGCTACGCGAACAACTCCCCTGCGACACTGGCTGACCCAACAGGCCTCGACCCATGCGGTGGCCTCAAGTGCGGACACCCGGGCGATAAGTGCAGCGATCCTGACATTTACTGCTACGGCGAGAACCCAGACGGTACTGCCGACATCACGGGTCCGGTCCCGGGGAGCGGCGGTGCGGCCAACGGCGCATCCAATAGTGATGCGGGCACGTCCACCACGAACAGCACAAACCCCACCCCGGCTCCTAGCCCAGGTCCAGACCCAGTTCCCGGCCCGTACAAGCAGCAGATAAGCGATCCTGCTCTCAACGCGCTTAAATGGGTCTTCAGTCAGCTCTTTGGGGAGTCCGATCCAGCGCTTAATTGCACTGACGACGGATCATACTGCGGATATGTGAATCTCCAAGAGAACGTCGTCCCATGGGCTCCAGGACCGGGATGGGCGCGCGCCCTGGGTGTCGGAAAGGGTGCCGCAGGACTTAAGGAGTTCGCCACTCGTGTAATCCCGAAGTTCGTTGAGGGTGGAGCGACAAACTGGGGTCGGTTCTACTTCTTCCGGTCACGCGATTCGGCTCGTGAGTGGGAACAAGAGGGCAGACGCCGAACTGATTGATATAGTCAATGATCGTCTCCGCAAGGCGGGATTCCTGAAAGGGGCTGCAAAGTCTGCTCGTGCAAGCGATGTCGAACAGAAAATGGCCGCTACTATGATCAGGGATGGCGTAGATAAGGCGGAACTCGTAATAAACAATCCAGCTGGACCATGCGCGCAGCCGCTCGGGTGTCATCGCGTACTCGACGCCATCTTGGGCAAGAGGCAGCTCACTGTACACTGGCCCAATGGAAAGGGCGGCTGGGAGGGTTGGACCTAGGGAGGCGCGAAGTGACCAACCGTAAGGTGCAAGCCTACTTTCGGCGTGAACACGGAGATAATCCGGTTTTGCTCCAAGGCTCGAGCGATGTTGACGACTTGATCGAGGCGCTCCGTGCTGGCGGTCCGTCGGAGAACTTGGCGTCGTTGCACCATGCGGAACGTCCGTTGATGCCTGCGGGGGTTCCCGACCATGAGTTGCTGGTTGGGGTCGACGCAGGATCGCAGGTCGGAGTCCTCGCCTTCATGGACGACGGCAACTTCGTTTCGCTCGATCCCTTGAAGGGGTCGGGGGAGGTCTCCTACTCGATTATGGGAAATGCGACTGAATTTCCAGAAAGCTCAGAACTTCCTGTCGCTCTTGTGCGGCAGGCGGTAAACGAGTTTTTGTGTTCCGGTGGGCAGCGTCCGAAGTGCGTCCAATGGCAAGAGCCGGAGTTCTGGTGAGCTGACGGACGGTGCGGTCGATCGACCGTCGAGCCACCGCCCAGTCGAGTCCGAGGTCTGCGAGCTGCTGGAGTTGGGCGGGGCGGCGATCGCTCACAGGTGGCTTCGGCGTCTGGCCCGCTGCCCCCCTGACGCACACCCCGCACGCTCCCGTTGCCGATCCGAAGCGGGCCGTGCTTCCCGCTCCCTGCCGACCGGACAGTCGGGCGCGGCCAAGTCGCCAGGTCGGTGTCGGCGTATCGGCAAAGACCCGCAGCCGGATCCGCACGCGTCTCACGAACGTCCTCATGTCCAACGGCTTAGGGGAGGCGCGCATGCAGGGGAATCAAGCCAAGCGGTGGTGGCAACGCGACGACTGGACCCAGATCGCGACTGTTGCAGCAGTTCTTGTGGGTGCTGGCACACTGCTACTCACGGCCATCGCCACGTTCTTCCAGGCGCGGGTGGCACAGGATCAGCTCGATCAGTCCCGCCGGACCTCCGACAATGAAGCGAGAGGGCAGGCAGTGCTCGTCTCTCACTGGACCGGTGACGGCGAGTCGAGCCTGCACGTCATGAACAGGAGCTTGGACCCGGTCAACGAAGTGTCGCTGGCGTTCCACGCACGGACCGCACTGGGTAAGAACCAGCAGCCGCCGCGCGGCATGGTGACCTTCGTGATCAAGCTGGGCAGCCTGCCTCCGTGCTCAACAATCGCCTTCTCCGAAAAGACTGTCGGTTTCCGTTGGAAGCGCGCCGACCTGAACGAGTTGACCGTTCAGCACCCTGTCCTTCCTGGCCTGCCACGAGAGGAGGGCACATGGCGGGGGCTGAAGTCGCTGCGGCGCCTGGAGATGCTGAGCCTGTTCTTCACCGACAGGGACGGCGCCCAGTGGTCTCGTGACAAGGACGGTCGCTTAGGAGACCAGAGGGACGGGATCGGTTACCCGGTCGACGGGCTGGCGGCTTCGCCGGGCCGAATCGTCCGGGCCCCTCAGATCAAGCCGCTGGATACGTGCAGGGAAGGATGAGCGGCTGCGCAGTGCGAGCCATCGCCGCTCGGCGGCTGACAGCGCAGCAACTCGCCTGACACCCCGCCCGTGTGCCGCCCGCGCAGAGCGTGCCCTGTTCACCCGGCCCGCGCCGAGATCAGCGCGATCCGAGATGCGGTTCCTTCACACGCAGGAGAAGGGCTCTATCAAGACCCTGGCTGAGGGCCCGGGCGTCTCCCGCATGACGGGCCCAGAGCCACGAGGTTGTCACTCAAGGCGCTGCGCGGTCGGCGCCCGGAGGTCTCCTTGGCCACGGACTTCTTCGTGGTCTTCTTCGCCGCCGTCTTCTTGGCCGCGGCTGCTTCTTTGCCGCCTTCTTCTTCGGCAGCTCGTGCACGTCAGCGTCCTCGCCGCGCGAGGCCCGCGCCTTCTGCACGGACTCGTTGAGGGAGACCATCAGGTCTACGATCTGCCCGGGCTTCGACCCCGGCTCCCGAAGCTTCGGCGGCTCGCGGTGCTCCCGCTTGGCGTCGATGATCTGCGCAAGTGCCTCGGTGTAGGTGTCCTGGTTACTCCTCACCCTCAAGATCCTCGCGGGTCATGCTGTCCATGAGCGCGAGCGCGCGTCGATCTCCTCGTCGCTCAGCTCGACGGGCGCCAGCAGCTCCTCCGGCGACCTGATCTCGTCAGGCCAGCGCATCGCGTGCAAAACGATGACGTCCTCGCGGACCCGGAGCAGGCCCAGGCGCTCACGTCCGGACCAGGCGTACTTCCTGCAGTAGGCCGATCATGTTTCTGGATCGTGAGGGCACCCTAGATTTTGGGGCCGGGGTTCCTGGGCTGTCCTCCCATTCGGTGGTCGCTCCAGTCGATGCCGTCGTCTCACGCCCGCGGTGTTGGGTCAGCGGTGGTGACCGCCGTGGCGGTGGTGGCCCCAAGACTCGTCGTCGATGAAGCGTCCGCGGTCGTTGCGGAGGGTGGCGGTGTCGGAGCGGTTGTCCCAGACGTAGTGGCGGCGGTCCTGGTACAGGTCGCTGTCGGTGTCGCGGCCGATGCCGGTGTGGACGCGGACCGTGGCGCGGCCTTCCAGGCGGTAGTGGTCGAAGGTGTAGGTGCGCCCGTCCTCGTCCTGAAGGGTCCAGCCGTCGAGGTTGACAGAGCGGCGGCCGGTGTTGGTGATCTCCACCCACTCGCGGTTCAGGGAGCGGTTGGAGCGGTCGTCCCGGCCGGGGGAGTCGTACTGGACGTCCGAGATCTTCACCTTGGACCGCTCGGGGCGGGCGTGGTCGGCGGCGGACGCCGGCAGCGTCACCACCGAGACGAGAGCGCCGGCGGTGAGCGCGGCGGCGGCGATACGGCGAGCGGTGACGGAATCGAAAGCGGACAAGAGGTCCCCTTAGGGAGCGGACACCTTCCCCGGAGAGCCGCTGGGGCTGCCCGGGCAGTGGGTGTGGTGTGCGTCGGCGACCGGCTGGCCGCACACACTCTGTTCACGCCGTGGAGAAGATGTGCGGAAAACGTGACCCCTGTTACCTGTTGTCCATTTTTCTATGACCCTCACATGCAACATCTGTCTATGCCGCCCATGCGTGATGTTGACGCACCGACAGACTGAGCAGCCTTGGGGGGCTTGGGGGGTGAGGTGTCTGTCCGCCGCGATGCGCCACCCCGCAGGGGATCGGGCCGTCACCCGAAAGTGAGTAACAGCAGGCAGGCTGGCGAAGGAGCGTCACGCCCCTTGCTGGGCCGGGTCGCGCGCGGGCTAAGGTCGGCGCCTTAAGAGGTCGTTTTCATCTCTAGTGCGGCGATAGCTCCGTTATTGCACCCGTCGATGAACTGGTGCGGGTGGGGCCGCCGGGGTGGTCTTGCTTCCTGGGGTCGATGGTGTGACCTCTGGGGCACGAGTCGGCTTGCGCCTGTCTCATTCCAGGAGGCCCGGATCTGTTCCGTGCTTCCGCCGGCCAGGATGCACGCCTGGGCGCACGCCCCCGGCCGGTGGTACCTCCAGGACATGGCCGACCGTCGTGCGTATCCGAGTGATCTGTCCGATGCCCGCTGGGAGTTGATTGAGTCGGTCCTGTCCGCGTGGCGCTTCGAGCGTCGGCGTCGGGCCCTGGACTTCGGTCGGCCGCCCGAGCATGATCTGCGCGAGATCATGAACGCGATCCTGTACGTGGACCGCACCGGGGTGCAGTGGCGCTACCTGCCTCACGACTTCCCGAACTGGAACACGGTCTACGGCTACTTCGCCAAATGGCAGTCCGACGGCATCTTCGCCCAGCTCAACGGCCTCTTACGGGAGTTGGTGCGTCTACAGGAGGGCAAAAACCGTCACCCCTCGGCCTGCGTGATCGACGCCCAGAGCGTGAAGACCTCCACTTCCGCCCCTGCCAGGACACAGGGCATCGACGCGGGCAAGAAGATCGTGGGCCGCAAGCGCACCATCATCACGGACACCCTCGGCCTGCTGCTCGCGGTGCTGGTCACCGCGGCCGGCGTCCAGGATTCCACCGCTGGCCGCACCCTCCTGGAGCAGGCCGCCACCGACTACCCCACCCTGCGCAAGATCTGGGTCGACGGCGGCTACCGCAAGCACTTCGTCGAGCACGCCGCAGCCCTCGACATCGACCTCGAAATCGTCCAACGCACCCCTGGGAGCAGGGGGTTCACCCCTATCCCGAAGCGGTGGACGGTCGAGCGGACCTACGGCTGGTTGATGCTGCACCTGCGTCTGGCTTGCGACTACGAAACCCATCCGCACCGCTCCGAAGCCATGATCCATCTCGCCATGACCGACCTCATGGCCCGCCGCCTCACCGCAGAGAACACCGTCTCTTGGCGCGATCCGACATCACCGGATCAAATCCGCATACCGGGATGAAGCAACGGGAGAAAACGACCTCTTAAGGACCACCAGCAGCAGGAGACGCCATGCCGCCAGGGAACGCGCAGCCGGACACCGCCGAGGACCAGCCGACCGGGCCCCGGCCGCTGGCTCCGCTTCCCTGCGATGTCGAGGCCGTCTTTCCGGAGTTGATCGGTCGGCGCGCGATGTCACCCTCCTCTACCCCCGGGCCGGGCAGCCGGGACCGGGTGACAGTTCTATCGGCGGGCCGCTGCTGTGGTCGGCCGACGAGCCCTGGCCGATGTGCGCCGAACCAGGCCACTACAAGCCGCTCGACCCGCCCGTCGGGCCGGAGCCGGTCGCGATGGTCCCGGTAGTCCAGCTGTACGCACGGGATGTGCCCGGCCTCGTCTTCCCCGTCGGCACCGACCTGTTGCAGATTCTGTGGTGCCCGCTCGTTCATGATGACGACCAGTACGCGGCCAACCCCCGGCTTTATTGGCGCAACGCGGCGCTGACGTCCGCCGGCGCCATGGCCGGGGAGCCGCCTCGCCCGCATACCGCGGACGAGGACTACCTGCCTCGCCCATGCACCGTTTCCCCACTCCGGCCGTGGAGTACCCGAACTGGGACTTGCCGGAGGGACTCGGCGAGTTGCTTGACCAGCGGTTCGAGGCCCTGAAGGAGGAAGACGGTTACGACTACTCCGAAGTTGCCACCACGCAACAGAGCAAGGTCGGGGGCTACCCGGGGTGGACCCAGCCGCCCGACTGGCCTGACTGCGCAGGCTGCGGCACCCGCATGGAACACCTGCTCAGCGTCACCGCGACGGAGCCGGGCGTGGGCCGGTGGCTCCCCCTGAATGACTGGGCCTCCGGCCAGGATGAGACCGCGACTGCGTGCTGGATAGCCGAGGCCGATCCCGCCGCTCTCGACGCGTTCGGGCACGACATGGCCCTGGGCGACCTCGGCGGCATGTACTTCTTCGTCTGTCGCGGCTGCCCCGACACCCCCTACACCCACCGCTACGACTGCTGAGGCCCGCACGGGCGAGTCGCGCGCCCGCGATGCAGCTGGCCACCGGGCGGCCTCTCAGCATCGGCTCCGGCAGCGTCCACGTCACGAACGATGCCTTCCACCGCGGTCGGTCGTTCGGGTGCTCTGACCAGAGCCCGCTACCGGCAACGGTCTGATCACGCCTTCCCCGGCCTGGAGATGCTGTCTGACGCAGCGAGACCCCGCTCGGCCCTCGCCTGGGTCTGTCAAAACGAGCGGTGTAACTGGGGTAGTTGGTTACTGACGGGCTGCGGAGAGGCGGCCGTCGAAGGTGATGTCGAAGGCGTTCAGTGCGGTCTTCCAGCGCATGGTCCAGCGGGCCTGTCCCTTGCCGGTGGGGTCGAGCGACATGATCGCCACGTAGACGCACTTCAACGCGGCCTGCTCGTTCGGGAAGTGTCCGCAGGCCTTGACCGTCCGGCGGATACGGGCGTTGACCGACTCGATGGCGTTCGTCGTGCAGACGATGCGGCGGATCTCGGTGTCGAACCGCAGAAACGGGGTGAACTCCTCCCAGGCGTTCTCCCACAGCTTCACGATCGCCGGATACTTCCGGCCCCAGGCGTCGGCGAACTCGGCGAACCGGTCCAGGGCGGCCTCCTCCGTCGGCGCCGTATAGACGGGCTTCAAAAGCTTGGCGATCTTGTCCCAGTCCTGACGGGCGGCATAGCGGAAGGAGTTCCGCAGCAGGTGCACCACGCAGGTCTGCACGATCGTCCTGGGCCAGACGGTCTCCACCGCCTCGGGCAGGCCCTTGAACCCGTCACAGACCAGCATCAGCACATCGCTCACGCCGCGGTTCTTTATCTCGGTGAGGATGTGCAGCCAGTGCTTGGCGCCCTCGCCGCCGTCACCGGCCCACAGCCCCAAAGTCTCCCGTCGGCCCTCGGTGGTCACGGCCAGAGCCACGTAGATGGGCCGGTCGGCCACCACACCGTCGCGGATCTTCACGTGGACAGCATCGATGAAGACCACCGGATAGACGGCGTCGAGCGGCCGGCTCTGCCATTCGGCCATGCCCTCCAGCACCTTGTCGGTGATGGCGGAGATGGTCTGCCGGGAGACCTCGGCGCCATAGACCTCGGCCAGGTGCGCCTGCACCTCGCCAGTGGTCAGCCCCTTCGCGGCCAGCGAGATCACCATCTCGTCGACGCCGCTCAGGCGCTTCTGCCGCTTCTTGACAATCTTCGGTTCGAAGGAGCCGTCGCGGTCGCGGGGCACGGTTATCTCCACCGGTCCGCCATCGGTCAGGACCGTCTTGGAGCGGGAGTTGCCGATCGTCCGGCTCGCCGTCGACGATGTGGTGCACGACGGAGAAGCAGTACTGCTCCGACTCGGGGAACCGGCCTCACCCGTCCCCGAGCCAGCCGCTTCCCTGCTGCTTGACTACATCGCCGACCGCGACCACATGAACACCGCCACCAACCAGGCATCCCCCTGGCTGTTCCCCGGACCGGGCGGGCCAGCCCTTCCGCCCCGACCACCTGTCCGCACTCCTCAACGAGATCGGCGTCCCGGTGGCCGCCGCCCGCGGCGCCGCCATCCGACAACAACTCTTTGAGATGCCCGCTCCCGTCGTCGCGGACGCTCTCGGATACCACGACAAGACCACCAGCCGCCTCGTTAGAGAAACCGGCGGGACATGGAGCCGATACGCCCCTGGAGATCACACACGGTCACCATCTGGCTGGGGTCCCGGGGAATCAGCGACAGCTGAAAACGAGCCGACCACAATCAGACCCAAGTCAAGGCAGCCGTTGACCGGAGGCACCCTCGGTTGCACAAAACCGCTCGCGGTTGGCAGCCACCGGCGCGATGCTGTCACGATGCCTGCAGAGACCGCTTACCACGACGAAGTCGGCGACTACTTCGCAAAGAACGCCGACACCAGCCCCTACAACGCACACACCGACCGGCCGGCGATGCTCGCGCTAGCGGGGGATGTTGCCGGGCTGAAGATTCTCGATGTCGGCTGCGGGGCCGGGCACTACGCGGCCGAACTCCTGGCGGGTGGTGCCGAAGTAGTCGGAATCGACGGCAGCGCAACTCTGCTGAGACACGCGCGGGAGCGATTGGGCGACCGGGCCGAACTGCGCATGCACGACGCGGAGAAGCCGCTGGACTTCATCGACGACGCGTCGTTCGACGGAGTCGTGTGCGCATTGATGCTCCACCACATCGCCGACCGGCCGCGTCTCCTCAGCGACCTACGACGCGTCCTGCGTCCTGGAGGGTGGCTGCTCGTTTCGACTACCCACCCGACGGCTGACTGGCGGAAATTCGGTGGCTCGTACTACGCCGAGGACTGGGTTGACCTCCCGCTCGCCGGGGGGCCGTTGGCGGTTCACTACCAGCGCATGCCGCTGGAAACGTTCCTGAACGAGCTGCTGGCCGCCGGATTCATGCTTCAAAGACTCATCGAGCCTCGCCCGACGCCCGGACTGCGAGAGCTCGACGAAACGGCCTACAACAAGCTCCACCAGGCTCCGTGCTTCCTTGCTGTCAGGCTCCTGCGGCCCTGAGTGGGCGGTTCGTGAGTCTATGAGTGGTTCTGGTGTCGCCTGATGGTGTGGGCGAAGCCGGAACGTTCCGGTTCGGTGCCGGTGGCCTGCTGGGATCGGTGGGGTGAGTGAACGCAAGCCGTACCAGAGCGACTTGTCCGACGAGCAGTGGGCGTTGATCGAGCCGGTGCTCACGGCCTGGAAGAACCGGCACCGTTCCGTGAGCGGCCACCAGGGCCGCTATCCGATGCGGGAGATCGTGAACTCGATCCTCTACCAGTCCCGGACCGGCTGTCAGTGGGCCCTGTTGCCGAACGACCTGCCGCCGAAGAGCGCGACGTATTACTACTTCGCCGCCTGGCGGGACGACGGCACCGACCAGCAGATCCATGAACTCCTGCGCTGCCAGGTGCGGGAGAGGAACCGGCGATTAGAGGACCCGACACTGGTGATCCTGGACACCCAGAGTGTCCGGGCGGCCACCGGGGTCCCCGCAGTCACGACGGGCAAAGACGCCGCGGAACGGATGCCGGGCCGCAAGCGGGGACTGGCCGTGGACGTCCTTGGCCTGGTCATCGCCGTCACCGTGGTGGCCGCGAGTGTCCACGACAACGCCGCCGGCATCGCTCTGCTCGACCAGGTCGCCGTCGCGGCCGGCGGCTCGGTCAGCAAGGCCCTGGTCGACCAGGGCTTCAAGAACCAGGTCGTCACGCACGGGGCCGCCCTCGGCATCGATGTCGAGATCGTCCGGCGCAACCCTGAGGAGCGGGAATTCGTTCCGCAGCCGAAACGGTGGCGGGTGGAGCAGACGTTCGGGATCTTGATACTGCACCGGCGCCTGGTCCGCGACTACGAACACCGCCCGGCCTCCTCCACCTCAGGCGTCTACTGGGCCATGACCGACGTCATGGCCCGTCGGCTCACCGACGCGAGCACGCTCACCTGGCGCGATCCGCAGGTGGCCGGCGCGTGAACCTCAACCCCCTCCTTCAGGCGCTCGACCTTCAGGAAGACGCAGCCCGGGCCCTGGCCGGCGATCTCCGCACCCAGATCGACACCCTTCAGACCGAGCTCCGAGAGGCCGAACTGCGTCTGGAACACCTCGCCATCACCCGCACGACCATCACCGGTCTCGCCGACCGAATCCCGGTCCAGAGCCCCGACCCATCAGGGAGTCTGGAGCTGCCCGAGCACCCGGACTACCCGCGCATCCTCGCCGTCTTCAACGACACCACCGGCCCACTGAGGGCCCGCGACATCTGCCAGGCCCTTGACTTCGAGCTCCTGCCGAAACACATCGAACGCACCCGAGCCAAGATGAAAGGCCTGGTCACACTAGGAATCCTCGCCGAGGCCGAGCCCGGCACCTTCAGCAAGAAGCAGTAACCAAGTCCGGAACGGACATCAACTCACGAACCGCCCACTGACAGCACGCGATCCCTGCCTCCCAGCGAACGCGCACAGTCACTGCCCCGTCTCCCAAGCGCCAGAACTGGCGACACTTGAATACGAGAGCCCACCAGTATCGACCCCCGTAGAGGAGTCACCGGTCGTCGGATGAGCTTTGTCGTCGAGAGAGAACCAGCCTGCGTCGCTCCCGGTCGATCGCAGTGACGACGACCGTGACCTCGTCGCCGGCCTGGACCACATCTGACGGACTTTCCACGGACGTCGATGTGAGCTCTCGCAGATGGACCAGTCCCTCGATCCCGTCGGCGACCTGGACGAAGACGCCGAACGGGACCAGCTTGGTGACCCGGCCGTGCAGTTTCTGCCCCACTGCAGTGCGGTCGGCGAATGCTTGGAACGGATCCGGTTGTGTCGCCCGCAAGGACAGTCTGGCCTCCAGGTTCCATGTGTCGAACTGAAGGAATTCGGCTGAGACGCGCTGTCCGACCTGCACAACGTCGAAGGCGGCTTCGATGCGCCGCCAGGAGAGTTCGGGGATCGTGATGAACCCAACGCCGGGGAAGACCGGGTGGTCCGGACCATGGTCCAGCGCCACGAACACGCCAAACCGTTCGATCGCTGTGACGGTGCCGGAAAGGAGCTCGCCGCAGTGCAGTGATTCCAAGAACGCCCAGAGTTCCGGGTTCTCGGACGGTCCGCCCATCATTCTGCCAGCCTTTCATGAGGAGTTGCGCACTCGGCGGGAAGGGCGGTCACGAGCAACCTGGCGGGGCGAAGTGGGTGGTGCGGATACCTTTTTCGTCCGCGGGCAGGCGCTGCACATCGGTGGTTGTTGTTCTGTGGCGCGGGCTGTCTGGAGTAGGTGGTCGACTCGGCTGACCCGTCAGTTCGACCCACCGCCCGGTGTGCGGGTTCAGTCGAACCTGTTCAAACGCCTGCCCGTCCACGGGTCGACGCCCGCGTCGAGGGAGCGTTCCTCGTCCCGGAAGTTCAGGAACCGGGCGCTCCGCACCCTCCACAGGGTCTCATCGCTCACGGGGCATGTAGGAAAGGTGCCGCGCAGCAGACCAAGGAGGAACTCCACCATACCCACGTCGTGGACCTGCCACCCGCCGCCCTGCCGTTCCCAGACCGCGACGGGCCAGTTGTCCGGGTCAAGGTCGGACGCCACCCAGCACAGAGCATCCGCGCTGCTCGTCTGCCCCCAGACAAGCATGTCCTCCAGCCGGTGCCTGGAGCCCGCCTCCGACCCCTGCCACACGCGCATCGACTCCGAGCCGACAGCGCTTGCCGGCAACCGCCCCACCGTCAGCGGCGCACCCGTCGTACCCGGGCGGGGGACCCACACATAGACGCTGTCCTCGATCGAGCCAGCGCCAAAGGACGTCACAAAGTCCCTGTAGTCGCTGGGAAAGGAGGGCACACCGAGTTCGGTCGCGGCCACGCCCCAGTCGACGGTGTCCCCCGCTGCCTCCTCTTCGTGGAGCAGCAGCATCACGGACTTCAGTTGTTCCAGCCCGTCGCGCATGGCGCCTTCCTCGTTCATCGGTTCATGAACCCCCGTCGCAGGCGACCAGGACGGTCCGGGGGCCCATCCACGTGTAGTGCACCACCTGTCCTGGCGGCGGTGTCCCGACGGCGTCTTCGCCGGCCAGAGCCGATCTTCTCACCATGACCCTCTGCTATCGCTCCTGCCGAGTGTGCACCCAGGGCAGGGTCAACGGGCAGCGTCCCCGCATGACAACCAAGGAGTCCGCATCACGACGTCGCGCGCACTCGTTTCCGACCGGCCGGATCTCGATTCAGGCACCCGCAAGCTCCCGCACACCGTTGTGGTGGTGGAGTTCAGAGAGGGGAGCGCATTCGGCCCCTGGCCGCGGGACCGGGGATGGTGTTCCGTCGACCCCGCGGCTGCGCCTGAAGCAGCCGTCGAGTACGAGCCAGTGACCGAGAGCCTCCGTCTCCGTCGTCGGTGCAGTCGTGTCCAGCGAGCACTCCTGACGGTGCCGTCACGTTACTGACAGGGGTGGGATGATCTTGTGGTTGATCGTGCCGGGGAGGGGTTCACTCGTGTCGTCCGCGTCGCCGTCGTACAAGGGGCACCGGTACCCGGTGGAGATCATCTCCCACTGTGTGTGGCTGTACTTCCGCTTCCCGCTCAGCTTCCGTGAGGTCGAGGAGCTGATGCTGGAGCGCGGCGTGATCGTGTCCTACGAGAGCATCCGCCGCTGGTGCCTGAAGTTCGGGCAGCAGTACGCCAATTCGCTGCGCCGCCGCCGGCCCCGGCCGGGTGACAAGTGGCACCTGGACGAGGTCTTCATCAAGATCCACGGCGAGCAGAAGTACCTGTGACGGGCCGTCGACCAGGACGGCATGGTGCTGGACATCCTGGTCCAGAACCGGCGGGACAAGGCCGCGGCCAGGCGCTTCTTCCGTCGGCTCCTCAAGGAGGAGACCGGGTCCGTGCCGCGGGTGGTCGTCACCGACAAGCTCCGCTCCTATGGCGCCGCCCACGAGAGGTCATGCCCTCGGTCGAGCACTGCTCCCACAAGGGCCTGGACAACCGGGCCGAGAACTCCCACCAGCCGACCCGGCAGCGCGAACGGGCCATGAAAGGCTTCCGCAGCACCGGCGGAGCGCAGAGATTCCTCGCCGCGTTCAGCGGGATCTCACCCCACTTCCGACCCCACCGCCACAGCCTGTTCGCTACCCACTACCGAGCCGAGATGATCATCCGCTTCGCCTCTTGGGACCACATCGCCGGCCTGCCCGCAACAGCCTGATCCAGGCCGACACCCGGGCCGGCCACACCCCAGCACGCTGTCAGGCACCCACGCACCCAACAACGTGACAGCGCCCTCCCAACCGCTCGGTGTGCTGATCTTGGGCCAACGCGGGCATGCTGGTGGGTGTGAGGCTGGGGGAGGCGGTGCACGGGCCGCGCGCGGACGAGGAGTTGCCGGTGTGGCGGACGCATGTGCCGCGGAAGGTCCGTTGGCGTTCCACGAGGGCCATGCGGACCGCGCTACGGCGTGGGGAGATGCTGGGCGGCGGAGCGACACGCGAGTTGGAGAGGCGGTTCCGGGAGTCGTTCGACCGGCACGCGGTCGCCGTCTCCTCTGGAATGGACGGGCTCGAACTGCTGCTGGAGCACTACGGCGTCGGACAGGGCCGGACGGTCGTTGTCCCGGCCAACTGCTTTCCGTCCATTCCCGCGCTCGCCCTGCGGCTGGGCGCCCGACTGGTCTCTGCGCAGATCGACGACGTCCATCTGTGCCTGGCTCCCGAGGCCTGGCGGCGGGAGGTCCTGGAGGAGGCGCCGATCGTGGTGTGGGTTCACCACGCGGGCATGGTCGGCAGTGCTGCGATGCAAACCATCACGCGGCTGCGTGAGGCCGGTTGCACGGTAGTGGAGGACTGTGCGTACCTGCTTCCGGACTCAGCTCCAGCAGATGGACCGGGTACCTGGGGCGACGGTGCCATCTTCTCCTTCCATCAAATCAAGCCGATGGGTGCGGCTGGCGGAGGGGTGGTGCTCACACGCGAAGGCCGCGTCGCCGACGGGCTGGCCGTGCGTCGCTCGCACAGCGGTCAGGAGAGCCGCTGGCAGGGGGGTGATGTTCTTTGTCGCGGGCGGGAGTTGAGCGAGTTTGCCGCCGCTGCTGCCGTGGCACGATTCGTCCACCGGGACGAGATCCGTGACCGGCTGCGGTCGCTGGCCGAGGAGTACGCGTCGTCGCTGGCTCGTTGGCTTCCGCCTGGCCGCGTGCCCCAGGACACGTGGGGACGCTTCACGATCCGCGCCCGTTCGGCGGGCGAGGCAGCTCTGCTGCGCAAGAACCTGAACCTGCGGCGCATCCGCACCAATGTGATGTTCGCCTTCCCGTGGACCTCTCATCCCGCATTCTCGGATGTGACCCAGCCCAACGCCCCGGAACTGACAGGACTGCTGCGCAGCAACGTATGCGTCCCGTACCACCCGGGCATGCGCCGCCGGGACGCTCGCCGGGTCGCGGCGGCCGTGGCGGAGCATTCCGACTCGTCCCGGCACACGGGGCATTGAAAGGAGCGATGCCTTGTCCTCACCTTCCGACCCGGGCCCTGGCGAAGAGGGATGGGAGGTCCCGAAGCCGATCGGCTACATCGCGGCATCGGAATCCATCCATTTCGTCGCGGCTCCCCTGCTGGCCGCCGCCGCGATCACCGCAATCGGCGTCATCCTCGCGGACGGCGACAAACTGCGGTGGCCGGACGCAGCGGTCTTGGCATTGACCGTCTGCGTCACGCTGTTCGTGTTTTCGATCCAACGCAGCTTCAACGCGCGGGCGCATCTGTTCAGCGCCGCCGACATCGACGACTGGTTCGGGACCGCGTACCGGCCGCCCGACACGGTCCTGAAACAGCATCAGCACGCCGGGGTCAAAAAGTGGCGCACAACCGTCCGGGGCGCGACCAACGCCTACAACCTGGGTGTCGTCACCCTGGGCCTGGGCGCCTGCCTGGCCCTCGCGCCCCCTGAGGACACGACGTTCTGGCAAGCGTTCTTCCGCTGGACGGCGTCCGGTGTCGCCGCAGTCTCCGCCGGCACAGAAGGGATCTCGACGGCCCGGATCTGGCACAGCCAAAGACCCGGATCCCCTTAACCACACCGCAGGCAGCCCGTCCGCCAAGCCGAGGAACGGATGTGACGACATGAGCGGTGCCGATCCAGGCCTTAAGCCCTCGCAGAACTACTACACCTACTGTCCCCTCTGCAACGGCATCTTCCACGAGGAGAGCACCCAAGGACTGCTCCGCAGGAAGTCCCCCGCCCACTTCGCCCACAGGGACGGGTGCGAGGCAGCGATCCTTCCCACGGAGGAACTGCTGAGCATCTGCAGCTGGCCGGACCGAGTCCGGGATGCGATCCGACAGCGGCGCACCGAGCAGCAGCATTTCACCCAGAACAATACCGATGGCGTTGATGCGACGTTGTTCGTCCAGCTGGCCGGGTACGTCGGCCAGATCAGCTCCACGCTGGGCATGCCCGAGCCGGAACGCGCAGAGCTCGAGCGCGTCGCCCAGGACCTCCACGACGAAGCGACCTCGGAGAACCCCGAGCCGGGCCGCCTGCGGCAGTTCACCACCCAGCTCAAGGACAAGCTGGGGGAGGCCGGCACCACCATGGCCGCCACGATGGGTGTCCAGATGGCCGAGCAGGCCCTTGGAGCACTGGGGCAGTAGCGCCCCGCCGTACAGCGCCACGAGCCCCCGGGAGGTCTGCTCTCCCGGGGGCTCCGGCCTTCGTGGACGCTCCAGCGAGCGAAGCCGTTCCCCTACGCCGCCCAGCCGAGTCTGGCCTACCGGGACCGCGCACGGACCGCCTCACCGAACTCCTCCCGACCGCCGCCGATGTCCCCCGTGATGCCTCCATCGTCCTGGGCAGCTGGGCCGTGGCGGCATTTTCACGGGGCGGGTGTGTAGGTGACGGTCTGGTCGGGACAAGCTGCGGCGAGGTCGTTCAGGGCGGCGTATTCGGTGTCGTCGGTGGTGAGGTTCCAGCGGAGGGTGGCGGTCCATTCGGCTGCGTACCGGCAGAGGACGTCGGTGGCCGGGGGCATCCACTGGGCGGGGTCCTGGTCGGCATTGCTGCGGTTGGAGCGGGCGGTGACCGCGACGAGCGACGCCTCCTGGCCCTGGTCGTTGGCGTAGGCCTCGCGGCGCTGCGCGGTCCAGGCGGAGGCGCCGCTGTCCCAGGCTTCGGCCAGGGGCACCATGTGGTCGATGTCCAGGCCGGAGGCGGACGTCACCGTCATCTGGTCGTAGTACGACCACCAGGTGCCGCCGGTGATCCGGCACCTGGGGCCCACGGTGGGTGCTTCGACGGCTTCGGCGATGAGGACTTCGCTGCGGGTGGTGCAGCCGTCGGCCGGGTCGTCGCCGCCAGTCCAGTGCTTGAACGCCTCGCGCGTGTAGCCGTCGCGGGACTCGGTGGCCAGCGGCAGGTTCGCGACGGCCTCGGCGAGCGGAACGGTCTCCGCCGCGTGTGCGGGCGGGGCGGTGGTGAGGGACAGGACGGCGAGCAGCGCGGCCGGCAGGCCGCGCAGCAGAGCAGTACTCATGCACCTGTTGGTAGCGGCCCACCTGGGGCGCACATGCCGGAGACGGCGGTTGCGCCCCTCGTGTGAGTGCAATGGTCGTACCAGAGAAACGGCACAGCCGGCTCTATGGAGCGTGTGGTCACGCGGCGAGGGTGTCCCGCAGTTCCCATAGGCGCGTTCGCGGTGGTGTGGGTAGAGATGGATGCGATTCCAGGGCGCGGCGGCGTACCAGGCTGGTGCGGTGGCGCACTGTCTGAACATGTTGGTGGCCGGAGCGGGTTCCGCCTGCGGCGGAGAGAAGTGGAACCAGAAGCGGAACCGATGCAGCTGTGCGGACACTTGTTGTTGTGGACTTCCTATTGCATGAACGGGTCCGGTCTGGCGATCGGACGGCGTTCGCCGAGATTTTCGACGAGCATGCGCGTGTCGTCTATGCCCATGCGATCAGGACGACGGGTGACTGGACCCTAGCCGAGGACGTCATGTCCCTCACCTTTCTGGAGGCCTGGCGGCTGCGCGACAAGCTGCGCGAGGAAGTCAGAAGCGTCCGGGCATGGCTTTTGGGCATCGCGACCAACGTGATGCGCAACATTGCCCGAGCGGCACGTCGGCATCGGGAGGCGATGTCCCGTCTACCACCGCCGGAAGCGTTGCCCGACTTTTCAGACGAGGTGGTCGGCCAGATGGCCGACGCTCAGCGGCTGGCCGCCGCAGCCCGAGCGTTGCAACGTCTGAAGCGGACCGAGCGCGAGGTCTTCACCCTGGTCGTCTGGTCCGATCTGGGATACGCCGCAGCCGCAGAGGCGTTGGGGATCCCTGTAGGCACCGTACGTTCCCGGCTCTCACGAGCGAGAGAGAAGCTGCGCCAGCTCGTCGAGGAGGAGCTTGTATCAGATCCGCATCGTGTGGAACTGCGCACCGACAGCGGACACATATCGCAGAGCGGGGAGGCCGCAGCCCGCCCTTCCCACAGGAGGAGTGCACGATGAGCCTGGAGCAGCGGGAACAGTCCGAGCGTGAGCAGGCGAGCCGGATGCTGCCTCCGGCTCCCTACCCGGAGCCGGCACCCCGACGAGTTGAAGCCCGCCGTGAGCACTTCTTGACCGAGATCGACCGGCAGGCGCGGTCCCGCTCCCCCCGCGGGGCACTGCGGTCGAGAGGACGCTGGGGGCTGGCACTGGGCGCGGCAGTGGCTGCTGGAGCGGCCGTCGTCGTTCTCACTCTCAACTTCGGCTCCCCTGGAGCTCCGCCCAACGTGCCACCGGCTTCTGCAGCGTCGGTCGAACTGCTGGAGAGAGCGGCTCTGGCCGCCGCTACGACGCCGCAGACGAAGGTACGCGCCGGGCAGTACTCATACGTGAAAACGGTCGGCCACACATCGGTGCTGTCCGAGACCAAGTCCGGCGAGATGCAACTCCTGCGCGAAAACGAGGCCATGGAGCAGTGGACCTCGGTGGACGGCAGTGAACAGACTCTGCAGCGCAAAGAAGGCAACGACAAACTGCTGCCTGGCACTCCGGGCCGAGGCAATCTGAACGCACCGACCTACAATTTCCTGGCTGCCCTTCCAACTGATCCTGACCTCCTGCTGAAGCAGATCCGCGACGACGCTGAGAAGAATCACGGAGCCGGTTCCGACTCCACGACTGGACCGGACCAGGAAGCCTTCGTCACGATCGGCGACTTGCTGCGCGACGGGGTGAGTCCCCCCGAGACCACTGCGGCCCTCTACCGTGCCGCTGCCCTCATTCCCGGAGTCGACGTCGTCCCCGACGCCGTCGACGCGGCAGGCCGAAAGGGGATCGCCGTCGCCCGAACACACGACGGCGAACGCACGGAGTGGATCTTCGACAAGAGTACGGCCCGGCTGCTGGGTGAACGCACAGTCCTCCTGGAGGACAACGCCTGGGGCAAGGTCGGCACCGTCGTCACCTCCGTCGCCGTCATCGGCAGCGGCATCGTCGACGAGGCCGGACGAACCAACTAGAGGACCGAAAGGTTCCGCAACGCAGCGCAGTACATCAATGACAGTGAGCATGCAATGTCGAACATTAGGACGGTTGTGATCGGGAATTCGACATTCTCGATCACAACCGCACTCAAACAACAGAGCCTGCTGTGGGATCCCTGTGACGCATCGACACACAAACCTCACAGGAGTAACAGCATGCGCACTGCACGCGTCCTCGTCCCGGTCGTTGCCGCCCTCTGCGCCTTGGCAACGAGCGCGACGAGTGGATCGAGGACGAGGCTGCGGTGATCCGGTACGGCAAGGACGGCATCTACCGGGTGCGGCCGCCCGGCGGTCTGGTCGCCGCGCGCTTCCGCCACTACGAGGCACGGTCGGGGATGCCCTTGCTCCATGACCATCTGCTGCTGTCCGTGAAGGGGCAGCGGCTGGACGGGAAGTGGGGGTCGATCCACACCCTGGCCCTGCACGAGAACACCGTGGCCGCCTCCGCGCTCCACAACGAGCTCGTGGCCGCTGAGGTTTGCGAGGCGCTGGGGCTGGCGACCGAGCCGCGCGTTGTCACCCCGGGGCGCCGGCCTGTGATGGAGATTGCCGGGGTGCCGCACGAGCTGATCCGCTTCACCTCCCGGCGCAGTGACCAGATCGCCGCCTGCCTGGCAGAGCTGGAGCACGAGTACGTCACCGCCGTCGACGACGACGGTGAGCTGAAGTTCCTGCCCGTGGTCTCCGAGCGGGCCCGCGCCAAGCTGAACGGGGTGGCCGCCCGCAAGACTCGCCCGCCGAAGCAGTCGGCCCGGCCGCTCGCGCAGCTGCGCGCGTGGTGGAAGGCGAGCGCGATCCTCACCTCCGGGGTGGCCGTCGACGTCATCAACTCCCTCCTCGAGTACGCCCGCGCTGCGGCTGCGGCTGCGGCTGCGGCTGCGGCGATCCGGGCCCGGGTCGCCGCCGTGGTCGATGTGGCCCTGGCGGCCGTCGACGTCGCCGCGACGGTGTTCGTGATGAACGAAGGCGGCCGCTTCCACCGTCGGCACCTGCTCGCCGAAGCGATGGAGAGGGTGGTGCGCATCGTGGTGCGCACGGATGGACTCGGTGCGCACCGGGTGGATGCGCACCACCGCACCAGGTGCGCATCCACCCGCACGGTGGTGCGGCTACCGGTGCGCATCGGGTGCGGAGTGCACCGCGTGGGCCAGCACCAGGCGCTCGTCGCGCATCGCCTCCAGGGTGTCGGCGGTGTCCGCGTGGTCGGGGTCCGGGATGACGTTCACCGTGAACCGGATGATGGTGCGGGCGATGCCCGGCACCGCCGTGGTGGGGGAGTCCCGCGCCCAGTCCCGCAGCGCGGACAGCAGCACGCACCCGACCTCGTCCAGCGCGAAGGAGTCCGCGCAGGGGTCGGCCTCCCCGTCCACGGCCGTGACGGGCCAGACGATGTCCTCTGCCAGCCGCAGCATGACGAACGCCAGCTCCGGGTCCGCTTCCGCCCGCCCGGTGACAGCGGCGCCGCCGCCCATCTGGAGCGCCTGGAGGTAGTCGAAGCCCTGCTCCACCTGCTCCGGCGTCAGCGGCGTGCGGGGCGGGATCAGGTTCGGCATGAGGTCTCCTCAACTGTCGGTCGCCGCGGGGATCACGACGACTCCCAGCAGGTTCGGACGGTCGGCCTGTGGACAGAGTCCAGAGATTTCTCCCTGCTCCACCGGATGGGGCGAACTGAGACGGTCGGCGATAGTTGGCAGATGGTCGCCGGTAGTTGGCGTGTGACGCTCTGTGCGTCACGGAAACGGAACTGGAAACTACGCTGGCACCCCTTCCGTCCGTCCAAGGAGCAGTGTGCCGCCGTCCTTCGTGTACCGGATTACCAAGTACGGCCTCGCCGACCGCGACGAGCACGGCCACTACACCGGCGTCGAGGACACAGTCAGCGACCACGGACCTGTCGAAGCGGCGTATCTGGCGGCGATCGTCGCCTTTGCGGAGGCCTCGGACATCGACCGGTTGGAGATCCGCGAACCTGCGGTCACCGGCTTCATCCACTTCGGTGTGGAGCCGCCGGTTGAGGGGCACGGCCTCGGCGGCCTTTTCCCGCCCGACCTCACTGGCTACCACGACGGGGCCGAGGTCTCCCTTTCGGTCGCCCTGGAGCTGGTCCGGGCCATGCTCCGCGACCAAGGCGCTTGGTGCCGGCTGGAGGCGGGGGATGTGTTCACCGTGCATGTCGGGTGGGACCAGTATGTGTACGTGGGCAGCGATCGGCCCTGCGCGGACGCCGTGGCCCGTACACGGGAACTTGGACTTTTCGCGGAACCGCTGACGGCCTTGCCCTACGCGGCTGAGATCGACGAAGCGGAAGTGATAGAGCCAGCCGACAAGAACTTCTGGACTCGCGTGCGCACCGCGCTTGCCTCGCGGCAGACGTTGCTCCTCGAGGAGACCTACGTCTGCAACGCCGCACGCTGGCACCGCCTCACACAGGAGAATCTCGACACAGTGCGCGCCGGTCTCGGCCCGCGCGCCCGGCTGACCGTCTGGCCTGACCTGACCCCGGACGTCGGCGCGGTCCTTGCCGCGCTGCCCGAGGAGGGATCCGTGGAGTTCGTCTGGGAGGCGCAAGACGGGATGATCAGTTCCGCGATCGTCGACGACACCGAGTACCACGAGCTCGCCACCCAAGTGACCGATGCGCGAGCAGCCTGCGTCTTGCCCTTGTCCCTCGACGAACGCCACCCGCTGCTCTGTGCTGTCCTGCCGGACAGCGACGGCGTGCTGCGCGCCCGATGGTGACCCGGTTCGCGCTCAGTCAAAGGTGGACGTGAACTCCCCGTCCGAGATGGTTCCGGCGCCTGTCGCTAGGCTCCACCGCCATGCCTAGTGATCTCGGGTGCCTGAACCGTCCAGCACTGTCCCGGGCGACGTCGACGGCCACCTCCATCACCACCTCGAGTTCCACCAGGACCACCTCGAGCGTGCGCTGCGTCCCCCACCCTGCCGAGAACGTCCACCCCTGCCACGGGTGCGAACCTCTCGGTGGGGCCAGCACGGCGGCCAGGGCGCGGCTGGCGGCACGGGACAGGGTTGTGCTGCGCCCGGTGTACTGCAGGCGGCCCGCAGCGTCGTAGCGGCCCAGCAGCACTGTTCGGGGCGCCGCTGGTGCCGTGACCGGGAAGGTTCACCGGCTCTGGCCGTAGAGTCTGGTCTGTGTCAGTTGACCAGGGGCAAAGTCCGCGACCGATCGACCAGTGCCGGGACCTCCAAGACGTCCTGGACCAGATCCGGCTGCGCCCCTCCATGTGGGTTCGCCAGGGACGTCTGCGGGACTTGCAGAACATCTTGATCGGCTATGCCACGGCTTTGTCCGTTCACGGGGTCGAGGAGCCTTTCGTCCTTTCGCCCGGTGGCCCGTTCGCCGAGTGGTTGTGCGCTCGTCGAGGCTGGTCGATGTCTTGTGGCTGGGCTGATGCCATCGAGCGGCATGCCGATGGAGAAGACCCGCTGACGATCTTCTTCCATCTCTTGGACGAGTACCGGTCTGCCTCCGGGTCTGAGCCCTGATCGTCCGCTGTCGGCGCCGACCGGCTCGAGTGTCAGGCTGCGGTTGCCCTGGCCTGTCCGCCCCAGCGGATGCCCTTCTCGCTGCGGATACGCGCACGTTCCTTGCGCTGGGCGGTGAGCACGTCGGGGTGGCGGGCGTTGGCGTTGCGCCAGCGCAGGTAGCGGTGCAGGGCCTGGGTCTGCGCGGGGTGGCTGCGATGGTTCGAATTCGCCAGGGTGAACTGTCGCAGTGGGCCGAAGTGGGCCTCGATCGGGTTGGCCCAGGAGGCGTAGGTCGGGGTGAAGCACAGTTCGATCTTGTTCTTCTGCGCCCAGCGGCGGATATCCGCGCCGGTATGGGCGGAGAGGTTGTCCCGGATGATGTAGATCGGCGCGCCGTCGGGCCGGGCGGCGCGGATCGACTTGAGCGCGGCCAGGCTGTTAACGGTGCCCTTTCGGCGGCAGTTGACGCCCCACAGACGGTCGTCGCCGACGGAGTAGCAGCCGTGGAAGTAGGTGACACCGTGGGTGCGGCGGTAGGTCGCCGGTAGCCGGTTTGGCTTGCTCTGCTCGGCCGAGCAGGAGCCTGTTGTGGGTCGGATCCCCAGGGGCCCGAACTCGTCGAAGGCGAAGACCCGGCCGGGAAGCGGTCCAGCACCTGCTCGATGCGGTCGAGCTTGGTCTCGCGTTCGGGGTCGGGCGACTCCTTCCAGGTCTTGGTGCGCTGGAAGGTGACGCCGCGGCGCAGCAGCAGACACCGTACGGCTTCACGGCTGATACGGATGACGCGGTCGTGCGCGCGGCGCAGATAGGCGGCGAGTTTGCGGATCGACCAGCGGGTGAAGGGCTGGCCGAGCTTGGTGGGGCGGGTCGTGGCCGTCTGGACGACGAAGTCCTCGTCGTCATTGCTGAGCAGGCGGGGGCGGTCTCCCGCCCATCGAGGATCCAGGCAGGCCAGGCCGATCTCGTTGAACCGGTGGATCACATCTCGCACCGTGTCCCCGTCGGCCTGGACCAGCTGGGCGATAACCGGGACCCGGTTCCCGCCGGCGGACGCCAGCAGCATCCTCGCCCGCCGGTAGCGCACCGAGCCGGTGCTGCCCCGGCGCACGATCTGCTGCGATTTTTGCCCCTCCTGGTCGGTCAGTCTGCGCACCCGCACAGGCTCGGCCACCACACCTCCAGCAGTCGGAACGGACGTCACCGCACATCCAACCGCTCCAACCACCAACCCGGCGAACCTACGTGGTCACAGCACTAGGTCTTGTCCCGTAAATGATCTACGGCGTGCTGGCTGACCTGCTCGTCTTCTCGGTCACCCGGTGAGGGCGAGGTTGTGCAGACGGGCGATGCCGAGCATGGCGTAGTGGACGCCGTCGCCCTTTAGGCGGCAGTCGCGAAGGATCTTCCAGGTCTTCATTCGGGCGAAGGTGTGCTCGACACGGGCGCGGACTTTGCGGTGGGAGGCGTTGTGTTCCTCCTTCCAGGCCGGAAGTTCGCTCTGGCCTTTCTCTCGGCGGTGTGGGATGACCAGGCCAGTGCCCCGGTAGCCGCCGTCCGCGATGACGGTGGTCATGCCGACGGCGGCTTTCGCCCCGGACAGTTTCCATGCCTTGCAGTCGTTGCGGTTGCCGGGTAGCGGTCGGCCGACGGCGACGACCAGCCGGGTGTCGGCATCGATGACCACCTGGTGGTTGGTCGAGTACCGGTAGTTCTTCGACTGCTCGGCGATAGTGTGGTCACGGGTGGGGACCAGGGTGCCGTCCACGATCAACACGGTGCCCTTGTGGAACCGCTTTCGCTGCTGGAGCGCGAGCGCGGGGCCGAGGTGGTCGACGATGCGGTCAGCGGCCGACTTCGACACCCCGAACAGCGGTGCCAGCTGCCGCAGTGTCAGGTTGGTCCGCCAGTACACGGCGTCCAGCAGCACCCGGTCCTCCAGCGGCAGGCTCCACGGCCGGCCCCTGCGCACCGGGTCCGCACCTTCGCGCCGCAACGCGGTGACGAGCTTGCCGAACTGACGCGGACTCAGCCCGGCGAACGAGGCTATCCAGGAGGGCTCCGACACCCTGATCACAGCAACCATGATGTGATCATCTCGTGGTGCTCGTGGGATGGGGCCCGTGACGCTCCCCTGACTACTCGCCGACGGTTTCGTCGATCGCTTCGCGTAGCAGGTCAGCGTGGCCGTTGTGGCGTGCGTACTCCTCGATCATGTGGGTGAGGACGTAGCGGAGCGAGATGGTCTCGCCACGGAAATCGACGGTGTCGTCGAGGGAGTTGAAGGATGAGGTGACGGCGCGGGCACGGGCGCACTCCTCGCGCCAGACCGCGAACGCCTCACCGACGTCGGCGTCCTCGACCTGAAACTCGGCGAACGTGCCGTCGATCTTGCCGGGCCAAGGCATCTTGACGTCCTCGACGTTCATGATCCAGCGGAACCAGCTCCGCTCAACGGAGGCCACGTGCCGCACCAGGCCCAGGAGCGTGAGCCCCGAGGTCGGGATCGCCTTCTGCTTCAGCTGCTCGCTGGTCAGGCCCGCGCACTTCAGGGCCAGGGTCGCCCGCTGGTAGTCGAGGAACGAGGTGAGCGACGCACGGTCGTCGGCCACCTTTGAGGGGTGAGTGCGCTCGTCATCGTTCACCAGGTGATCATGGCAACGATCCGCTCTCGCAGGCCACCCCAGGTCCGCAGAGTGGACACCGATGCCCGCCTGCCCTATCGATGCTGAGGCCGGAGATCAATTGCGGGACAACCTTTAGGGAGCCGGTGACGGCGCCGATGATGGTCTCGGTTGGCTTTGTTCGTTAGTTGCGACAGCAGTTGTCGATGAGTTTGAGCAGCACTTACCGATCTTCGGCGCGTTCGTTGTTCAGCAGTTTTGACGGCAGCCGAGAGTAGGTGAGTCGGCCCGCCCTGCAGTCCGACTCCGTGTGGTCGCTAGGTTCGGATCATGACGATCACGTATGAGTGGCGAGGCGACGTCGACAACTCAGCTCTCAATGCGCTGCATGCCGAAGGGTTCGATCATCCGGTCGGGCAGACGGACTGGCGTGAAAGGCTTCAACGTCACAGCCTCGGCTGGGTCTGCGCCTGGGAGGATGATCGTTTGGTCGGCTTCGTTAACGTCGCCTGGGACGGCGGCGTCCATGCGTTCGTCCTGGACACAGTCGTAGCTCAGCGCAATCGTTCGAACGGGGTGGGAGCCGCGCTGGTCAAGGCGGCTGCTGATGGATGCCGTGCTGCAGGGTGTGAGTGGATGCATGTCGACTTCGAAGAGCACTTGCGATCGTTCTACTTCGATGCCTGCGGCTTTAGAGAGACGGCGGCAGGGCTGATCGCCTTGTGACCTTGGGGTGTGACCGAGATACGCGCCAAAGGGGCAACGGGATGATCTAGAGATCTTTAACGGTGCGGGTTACGGCATTTGAATGGCACTGCAGGCTTCAGCGAGTGGGCGTGTGAGTCGGAGAGTGGAGCGTTTTGCCCCGACGGCGCGCGGGGAGGCGGTTGGCCCTGGCGTCGAGTGGCGGCTCTGGACGTTGGTATGTCAGTGACGCCGGTTATGTTGCTGAGCATGACAAGTTGGATCAACTGCGGCGTCATAGCGTGGCTGGAAGAAGAGTGGGGCGGGGACGACGAAAGCGTCCTGGTCTACTTCAAGGGGACCGGCCTGGCCGCCATGGCCGATGGCTTGTCCGCGCACGACCGGCCGCCGTTCGCCTACGGCAACGGCACGGCACCCGGTGACTGGGGCGTGATCGTTCACCACATGTTCAACCCGTCCTGCGGCGACTTCGACGAGATCGACTACCGCGAGCTGTGCCCCCAGGGCGCTGAGCTGATGGTGTTCGTTCCCAACCCGTCCATTGCCCAGGCCCACCGGCCCAAGGCGTACCACTACAAGGACGGCCAGATATCGTCCTGCATCGACTACGAAGGCCCCGACTACGTCGGAGACTACTGGCCCAACAAGATGGCCTCCCTCATCACGGCGGCCGGACTGGACCACGAGAACGAGACCTACGAGGAGCAGCTGACCCAGCTGATCTGTGACCACCTGGGGCTGCCCGCACTGGATCGCGACACCATCACGGTGGACCGCGACCTGGTGGCCTCCTACTTCTAGGAGACCTTTCCGTTACGGAGGTTGGAGGTCGAGCGCGGTTTTGGCGATGAGTCCCTCGATGAGACGGGGGCGGTACTGCATCCGCTTCAGCCGCGTCTTCACCAGCGCGGTGAGCTGGTCGAGGCTGTGTTTGGTGAGGTTGGCCAGCGACCTCTTCAGGTGTGACCACACGCCCTCGACCGGGTTGAGTTCGGGAGCGTACGGCGGCAGTTGGTAGACGGTCAGCCATAATCGGGCATCGATCAGCTCGTGCATGGTGCGGCTGACGTGCGTGTTCAAGTTGTCCCACACCAGCACGATGGGGCCGCCGAGCTGCTGGTGCGCGGCATCCAGGAGGCGGGCGTAGTCGGTCTCGGTGAAGCCCTTGCGGCGGCCCTTGGCGGGACCACGGTCGAGGTGGATGCGGTAGATCAGCCGAGGCCGATGACCGTCTTTGCTGCAGATCAGTGCCGCCATCGAGACGCGTTTGGTGCCTGCGGCGGTGACGCGCACCACCGGGGTGTGGCCCCGGCGGCCCCACGTGCGGCCCTTGGGCGGCCTCAGGCCCTGGCCGGCTTCGTCCTCGAAGCAGACTCAGGCGCCCAAGTCCGCCGCCCTCTTTTATGGCGGGCCACTGCTCGTCCTTCCAGGCGGCGATCTTCGCCTCGTCCCGCTCGGCGGCCTTACGGGATGGGACCTGCACACTCCAGCCGATGCGGTGCAGCAACAAGTCCAGCCCGTCCAGGGTGTACTCCACGCCGAACCGCCGGCGCACGATCTCGGCGATCCTCGCCAGAGTCCAGCACTGGTCACTCCAGCCGCACGCGGCCGGGCCAGCATCCAACACCGTCTGTAACATGCGGAGTTGTTCCGGGGCGAGCTTGCAGCGGGCGCCACCGGGGCCCTTGGAAGCCAGTGCCTGCCGACCGCCCGAAGCCAACGCCCGCCGCCAGCGATTCGCTGACATCTGGGTCACCCTGAACCGTCGGGCCACCTCCCAGTCACTGGCCCCGGCTTCGATCAGGTCAGCGGCAGCGAGCCGGACTCTCTCACGACGAGTCCGTTCCTCGGCCGTCAATCCACCGCCATCGGGATACCTCATCCTTCCGGCATAGCGCGGCCCACGACAGCCGTCACGCCTCTGCGTAACCCGCACCGTTAAAGATCTCTAGAAGCCCTGAGCGCCGGGCCCGTCCTGTATTTCAGAGGAACACCTACGCTGTTCTGCCAGCGGCAGAACACCGGCCGGACCGGGCTCGACGATCACTACAGTCCAATCTCATGACGACGATTACGACGCGTACGGTCGAGTACTCGGCCGACGGGTTGACGATGATCGGGCACCTCGCGCTCCCGGCCGGTGTCGACGGCCGGCCCGCAGTGCTGCTCGGACCAGAGGGCACGGGGCTCAGCGACGTCGAGCGCCGCCGGGCCGATGCTCTCGCCGAGCTGGGATACATAGCGCTGGCCTTCGACCTCCACGGCGGGCGCTATTTGAGCGACCCCGAGGAGATGCTGGCCCGTTGCATGCCACTGCTCGCTGATCCCGACCGGATGCGGAGCATCGGCAACGCAGCACTCGACGAGTTGCGCACCGAGCCCCGGACCGACCCCGACCGGATCGCCGCCGTCGGCTACGGCACCGGGGGCGCCATCGCGCTGGAACTCGGGCGCGACGGCGTCAACCTGCGCGCGATCGGGACAGTCAACGCAACTACCACGGGCCGACCGGGCGAGGCAGCGCGCATCCGCTGCCCGGTGTGGGCCGGGGTCGGATCAGAAGACCCGATCATGCCGCCCGCACAACGAAACGCGTTCACGGCTGAGATGCAGGCCGCGGGCGTCGACTGGCGCCTCACGGTCTACGGCGGCGCCTTGCACGCCTTCCACCACCCGCCGGTCGACCACCCCGTGGTCCCCGGCGTCGGCTACCACCCACAGCACGCGCAGCGAGCCTGGCGCGACGTCGTCGACCTGCTCGCCGAGTGCCTGCCCGTGACGGAGGACCTGGGGGCATGACCCAGGCAAACATGCTGGCGCCAGGACTGGTCAGCGTCGCGCACTGACAGTCTCCTCCCCTCAAGCCCCCACAGCAGAACCCCATTCGGGCAGTTGTGCGATCGTGGAGACGTATTCACAACTGCCGCAGTAAATGCCGGTTTTACTGCGACGGAGCCCTGGCCGTAATTGTCGCGACCTGCGGCGGACCGTTCCGGCTTCCAGGGCGAGATGTACGCATTTAGTGCGGCGTCACTGTGCTGACCACGCGTAAAGCCGCATCAAGATCTACTCATTGCCCCCTTGACGCGCATCTCGGCTGAACCCCACCTTCACCTTGGGCCTCCCGGCCCTGGGGATGTGTCCGGAGGCCGGGAGGGAAGGTCTTCAGCTGGCGATGTGCTCTTCGGCTCGGGCCCGGGTGCTGGCGAGGCGGTAGGAGTCGGTGCCGGTCTCGATGATCGTGCCGTTGAAGGTGAGACGGTCGACGATGGCCGCGCAGCGGCGGGGATCGGTGAAGGTCTTGGTCCAGCCGCCGAAGGACTCGTTGGAGGCGATGGCGACGCTGTTCTTCTCCTCCCGCTCGGTCAGCACCTGGAACAGCAGCTCGGCGCCTTGGCGGTCGAGTTCCATGTAGCCGAGTTCGTCGATGCAGAGGAGATCGACACGGCCGTAGCGGGCGATGGTCTTGTTGAGCTGCTTCTCGTCGGCGGCCTCGACCAGCTCGTTGACCAGCTTCGTGGCCAGCGTGTAGCGGACGCGGTAGCCCTTCATGGCGGCCTCGGTGCCCAGAGCGATAAGCATGTGGGACTTGCCGGTTCCGGAGTCGCCGATCAGGCAGAGCTGTCCGTGGAGGAGGAGATCATCGGGTCCGGGGGCCGGATGCCCTCTGCGGCCGGGCGCGGCCGGCGCCCGGCAGGCGGCCGCGCGCGACAGGCGACGGGAAGGGGAGCTGATGGCGGGGAAGCGGGAAGAGAACCCGGCCGGGTCGTCGAACAACCTGCGTGGCGACGTGCTGCGCGTGCTCGGGGCCCGGCACACCGACAAGCTGACGCCGTCGAAGCGGAAGCAGGCCCGTACCGCCTCGCACACGGGTGCGCTCTCCGATCTGCGCAAGCACGGCCTGGCGGAGAACGGCGGGAAGATCTCAGGCGGGGACACGCTGCGCAACCTGACGCCCATGGGCCTGAAGGCCGCCTCCACCGAGCTGGGGCAGCCAGTGGGGGAGATGGGCAACCTGGCCCGTGGCGCGGGCCGCACCGGCGCCTCCCACCCGGTGGTCAACGAAGCCGTGCTCGCCCTGCTGCGCCCGAAACCGGACCTGTCTCAGCTCGCCAACGAGCTGGCTGACGTCCTCGCCGCCGCGCAGGCCACCGTCGACGCGCCCCCCGGGTTGGCCACCATCGCCTTCTACGCGACCGAGGTGGCACTGCCCGCAACGGGCACGTGGTCCAACCCCGGCAGGGGCGGCGCCCAGGCGGACATCGTCATCACCGCTCCCGAGGACGGGGTGCCGCTGCTGTTCGTGGAGATCGACAACTGCTACGAGTCCGCGCAGGTCCTCGCCGCGGAGATCGACAAGTACATGCGGTTCTGCCAGCGGAAGGTGAAGGACGTCGACGGCAAGCAACGGCCGATGTGGCGCACCCGATGGTGGGTGCCCGACGGACGGCACGCCGATGAGCCGCACCCGCCGCTGCTGCTCGTCTTCAACCGCGTCGGCCCGCGCAACCCCAATACCGTCATCGCGCAGCTGGCCGAACTGACCCAACGGCACTGGCAGGGCACCGCCTACGACGGCTTCCACATGTACGACGGCAAGCTCCCCATCGTCGTCACCGGCATGAAGCAGCTCAAGGAGCACGGCCCGGCCGGGGCGATCTTCCGGCGCTTCGGCCGCCCGCACAACCAGACACTTCTGGAGGCGATCGGCAACCCGCGCCGCGAAGCCCACGACGCCCGCCAGCAGGCCGAGTACGAAGCCCGCGAACGGGAGTACAAGGAGCAGCTGCGCCGCGTGTCGGTCTTCTATGTAATTACGAGATGAGAGCACTGCTGACCTGCTGTGCTTAGATTCCAGAGATGACATTGTGATCTTGACTGGTATGGCATCTGAACTGCTGTGGTTCATTGAGCGTGTTCTAACAGGAAGACCGGTTGAGCTTCTCAACTGTGATGCTGTGAGTAGATAGAAGATGTCGTAACTAGATAGATAGTTTCCTGACTTGGCTGTCGATGCGGCTGTGTCGTAGTTGATCTTTAGGTCGTGAGTGAGGCAGGGATCTGCCGTGCTGGCTTGCGGGTGACTGGCCGGATTGATCTGGGTGTCCCCGCGCGGTGTCCACTGTTCCTCGTCGTCCCGTCCGTGTGACGACCACGCGGCGTCAGACGGCAACATGGCAGCAGGCCACAGCCTCCGTTGGCCGAGCACTCCGCCCGACAGCACTGTGTTCCAGCAACCGAGCGACTCAACCAGCAGGCTTCAGGAAGGACAGTTACAGGGCCGCCGACCGCATCACCGTCGGCGGTCCTGCCACCGACGCCACCACCGTCGCAGACTGTGTGCCGGCCCACGCCACGCTTCGATGAACTCGTCGATGTCGCGTGCCAGCTTCGCGCCATGAGTGAGAGCCATGCTGAGAAAACCGAACAGTGCCAGCACACCGATCGTGACCTCGTCCATCCGTCCCGTCCTTTCAACAAGGCCGGACAGAGCGGGCGCGCTCAGTCCAGCCACCTACAGGTGACGAACCGAGATCGCGCCGGTGCAGCGACTCAGGGTGGTGTTTCCGGCTGCAGGCCGGGGCCGAGCACGGGGTGTTCCTTCGCTTCGGGTTGCGCAGGCCTGAGGTTGCTCTCCGCAGGAGGGGCGAGGCAAATGTGTGGCCGCCACCGGACGGTCCACCATGGGCCCTCACCGCTACTGACCTTTTCGGCGTGATGTCGTTGGGGGCTGACGATGCGTGATCGTCGCGGTATGCCGGTTGTGTGAGATATCCGCAGGGTGGTGGGCTGACGCCTGAACGGCAGTCGTTTCGCGAGCGGATCCGGCTGCAGGCCGCGGAGCGATTCGCTGCCGGTGCCTCCAACGCCGAGGTCGCCAAGGACTTACGGGTGAGTGTGCGCTCGGTGCAGCGTTGGCGCCGGGCCTGGCACGACGCCGGCACCGAGGGGCTGCGGTCTGCCGGGCCGGTGTCACGGCCCAAGCTGAGTGAGGCCCTGTTCACCGTGCTCGAGCAGGAGCTCGCCACGGGTCCCGTCGCGCACGGATGGCCGGACCAGACATGGACCCTGGCGCGGATCAAGACGTTGATCGGGCGCAGGTTCCACAAGAGCATGACGCTGTCGGCGATCGCGCAGATGCTGCACCGGCATGGGTTCAGCCACCAGGTCCCGGCCCGCCGAGCGGTCGAGCGCGACGAGGAGGCCGTGGCGGGCTGGGTGAAGGAGACCTGGCCGCAGGTGGAAGGTCCGTGGCGGCGCTCGATGCCTGGCTGTGCTTCGAAGACGAAGCCGGCTTCTCGATGACGCCGCCCACCAGCCGCACCTGGGCCAGGCGCGGACACACACCCCTCATCCGGGTCCGGGGACGATCCCAGCGCCGCTTCTCCATCGCCGCTCTGGCCTGCTACAAGCACGGTGAACGCTCACGGCTGATCTACCGGCCCAAGCGGCACGTCGATCACAAGCGGGGCGGCAGACGCAGCTTCACCTGGACCGACTACCGCGACCTGCTCATCGCCGCCCACCAGCAGCTCGGCGCACCCATCGTGCTCGTGTGGGACAACCTCAACGTCCACAAGGACCGCCGACTGCGGCAGTTCATCGACACCCGCGACTGGATAACCTGCTACTTCCTGCCGGCCTACGCACCCGACCTCAACCCCGTCGAGGGCATCTGGTCGCTGCTGCGACGCAGCAGCCAGGCCAACACCGCCTTCACCGACCCCGACCACCTCATGAGCACGCTCCGACACGGTCTCCGCCAGATCCAGTACCGCAGCCACCTCATCGACGGATGCCTCGCCGAAACCGGCCTCACCTTGACGACACCACGGCGACAACGTCAGTAGTAGGAGTGCTGATGACGAAGCGGACCTACACCTGCGGATTCGACGCCGCCATCGCCGTCATGGGGGGAAATGGAAGGGGCTGATCCTGTTCTCACTCGGCGAAGGACCGCTGCGCTTTGGCGAGTTGAGGCGAGCCGTGCCCGGCATCAGCGAAAGGATGCTGATCCTTCAACTCCGGGAGATGGAGACCAGTGGCCTCGTGCACCGCGAGGTCTATCACCAGGTCCCACCCAAGGTGGAGTACTCGCTGACCGAGTTCGGCCGCTCCCTCAACACCGCGCTGGAGCCGCTCGGCGAGTGGGGCGAGGAACACATGGAACGCATCGAGGTGATCCCCTGAGCCGTTGATTGAGACAGCCCAGTTCCAGCTGTCTCAGCCAATCTCAGAGCCTGTCGGGTGGACGATCGAGAGCGGTGTGTAACTGAGGCCCTGGGTCGCCGGACATGACGAAGGCCCCGGAATGATCACGCGGTGTGTGTACGTGCGACAACTCCGGGGCCGTCAGCGGCCCATGTTATCCGTCCAGCCTGACCGATGAGATGTGGATACCATCCAGCCGCTCCTTCCCGTGCGTGACCTGCGAAAAGGTGGCGGGATACGCAAGTACGGCGACCGGCTGGTCCTCGACTCGATCTTCTACGTCCTGCGGTCGGGCTGCCAGTGGCGGATGCTCCCGCACGACCTGATGCCCTTCGACGCCGCCCACCGCTGGTTCACCAAGTGGCGCGAGGACGGCACCTGGGACCGCGTCCACGACGAGCTCCGCCGCCAGGTACGCGTCGAGGCCGGGCGCGACCCCGAACCCTCGGCCGCCGTGATCGACGCCCAGTCGATCAAGACCAGCGAGGGCGGCGAGGCCCGCGGATTCGACGCCGGCAAGCGAACGACGGGTCGCAAGCGACACGCGATCGTGGACACGATGGGACTCCTCCTGGTTGTCGCGGTCACCTCCGCCTCCGTGCAGGACCGGGCCGGAGGCCGCACTGTCCTGGCGCGGCTCGCCGCCGGCTTCCGCACGGTCGGCCTGGTGTGGGCCGACGGCGGATACGCCAACTCCGTTGATTCCACGCTGCTTTCATGGGCCCGCGACGCGCTGAATATCGTCGTGGAGATCGTGAAGCGGACCGACGACGTCAAGGGTTTCAAGATCCTGCCCCGCCGTTGGGTGGTAGAGCGGACCTTCGGGTGGCTGGTCCGCAACCGCCGCCTGGCCCGCGACTACGAACGGCTGACCGCCACCTCCGAGGCCATGATTAAGGTGGCGATGATCCGCCTGATGCTCGTCCGACTCGCCGGGCAGTCAGCACGCTGGAGCCATGAACCCCATCGCAAGACCGCGCGAACCGAGACCGTCGAGAACCTCATCGCAGCGTAATCAACCGGCCACCCGACAGGCTCTGAGAGAGGTGCGTTGGTGTGGGTCATCGGGTCTCGGCCGTCTCATTCTCAGCCGCGGTGACTTTGGCCGGCCGGGGCAGCCAGCGGAGCGCGACGAGGCCGAGGATGAGATGCAGGACGCTGGCTGCCGCCGCGGCGACGTGCAGTCCGGTGAGGAAGGCCGACTTGGCGTCGGTCACGATCGCCGCTGTCAGTTCAGGCAGCTGGAGTGTCTCGTCGAGGGTTGGGGCGAGGTCGGGGCCTTGGAGGCGGAACAGCAGAGCTGCCAGCGAACCGAGCAACGCGATGCCGAGAGCATTGCCGATCTCGTTGCTGGTCTCCGCGATCGCACCTGCGGATCCGGCGCGCTCGGGAGGGACTGCGGCAACGGCGGTGTCGGCGACGACAGCGAAGGAAATGCCATAGCCGAGGCCCGCGACCGCGGTGGATGCGACGTACCAGCCGATTCCGCCTGTGATGGTGGTGGGCAGCAGCAGGAGCAAACCGGCGGCGATGGAGAAGTGGCACACGAGCAGCGCGGCGCGCTTGCCGACGCGGTCGACGACCAGCGGGGTCACGATGCAGGTGGTGGTGAGTACGCCGGCTCCAGGCAGCGCCCAGAGCGCGGCCTGCAAGACGGGGACGTCGAGGACAGACTGCAGGTAGATCCCGGCCAGGTACGCGGCAGCTGACCATGCTGCGAGCGGCAGCAGACCGGTGATGACGGCGACGGTGAAGATCCGGTCGCGGAAGAGTGAGAAGTCGATGAGCGGGTGCTCCAGTTGCCGTTGCCGTAGACCGAACCACGCCAGCACGGCAATGCCCGCGAGCACGGTGGCCACGGCGGTAACTGTCAGGCCTTGGGCGGCCGCGTGCTTGATGCCGTAGATCGCCAGCAGGAGCCCGACGGCGGAGGTCACGACGCTGGCGGTGTCGATCCGCCCAGGCTGGGTCGCCCGGACCTCGCCGAGCAGCACCGGTGCGAAGCAGAGGAAGCCGACGATGACGGGGAGGTTGATCAAGAACACCGATCCCCACCAGAAGCGTTCCAGCAGCACGCCGCCGATGACCGGTCCGATCGCGAAGCCGGCAGCGAATGCTGCGGCGAAGATGCCGATGGCCTGTGCGCGTCGCTTGGGGTCGGTGAACAGTTCGCTCAGAACCGCCAGCGCGGAGGGAAGCAGGGTCGCGCCGGCGATCCCCATGACCGCGCGGGCGGCGATGAGCAGTTCCGGTGTGGGGGCGAAGGCAGCGGCAGCAGAGCCGAGGCCGAAGAAAATCGCGCCGATCATGAGGAGCCTGAGGCGTCCGTAGCGGTCGCCGATGTTCCCGAACGCGATGAGCAGTGACCCTACGGCGAAGCCGTAGATGTCCAGGGTCCACAGTGCTTGGTCGGCACTGGGGCTCAGCGCCTGACTGACCCGGGGCATCGCGAGGAACAGGATGGATCCGTCCATCGAGACCAGCAGCACGGGGCCGAGGACGACGAGCAGACCGAGCCAGGCCCGGAGGTTACCGGCGTTGGTCGTGGGTGAGGCGTGGTGAGTCATGTCGTCAACGCTCCAGGCGCCTGGAGCGTTGCATCCAGACACCTGGTGTGGCTACACCCAGCAGGTGCACCCACACCACCGCGGACCATGTCTAGGCTCGATGGTGTGGAGAGCTTCGGAGCATTTTTGAAGAGCCGCCGCGACCAGGTCACACCGGACGCGATCGGGCTACGCACCTACGGCAATAGTCGGCGCGTTCCAGGGCTGCGCCGAGAAGAACTGGCTCACCTCGCAGGCGTCAGCGCCGGCTATTACACGCGGTTGGAGCAGGGACAAGCGGGCACAGCCTCGGCGCAGGTTCTCGACGCACTGGCCCGGGTGCTGGAACTCGACGAGGTCGAGACAGTCCACCTACACAACCTCGCCCGCCAGACCGACCGGCCCGGCCTCACCGAACCGCCCGCCGAACATCCCCATCCTCGTGTGCTCGCGCTGCTCGACTCGCTGGGCGAGGCTACTCCCGCGATCGTGCTCGGCAGGCGCGGGGACGTGCTCGCCTGGAACCGCACAGGTCACGCGCTGCTCGCCGAACACACGGAATTCGACGCCCCGGCAGACCCAGCTCGTCGTCCCTCCATCCCGCGGATGTTCTTCCTCGACCCCCTCACCCGGGACCTGCACCGCAACTGGGACGAGCTCGCGCGCGTCCACGTCGCGTACCTGAGGCTCACCGCCGGCCGGTTCCCAACCGACGCGCGACTGGCGAACCTCATCGGCGAGCTCACCATGCGCAGCGACCAGTTCGCCCAGATGTGGGCAACCGGAGAGGTCGCCGACTGCACCACCGGCGACATGCACCTGCAACACCCCACCGTCGGTACCGCGAGCATCGCCTACCAAGTGTGGCTCCAGCCCGACAGCCCGGACCACCGCCTCGAGATCTACACCCCCAACGACGCATCCTCAGCAGACGCACTCCACCTCCTCACCCGTCACATCGCGGGCGAGGACGACTCCAACATCAAAGGGACCGAACAGCCCGCCGCTGGTCGAGGTCACGATCGATCCGTCAACAACCTCGCGCCCCGCAACAGCTAGGGCACTCACTGACCGGTGGGGAGCCGGAACAGTCCGCTGCAGAGTGGCCGTTTTCTCCACCCCCACGTGAGGCGCACCGTCCGCCGTGGCCCTGCCGCGCACACGCTATCTGTACGGGAACCGGGGGAGTTGGGAGCATGAGTAGATAACCGGGCAGGTGGGGAGTGGTGTCATGGGTTCGGACGAGATCAGGTCCCAGGGCTTCTGCCTGAAGGAACTGTTCCGTGAAGTGACCTATGAGATCGACTATTACCAGCGTGACTACACCTGGGGCGAGGACGAAATCCGCACCCTGCTGCGGGATCTGTGTGGATCGTTCAGGAACTGGTCGACGGATCCGGCGTACCTGCGCCGGCCGCACACCGCACCGCAGTACTTCCTGGGGCCGTTCGTCTACTACGAGCCGTCGAAGAACCGGCGCTATCTCGTCGACGGGCAGCAGCGGTTCGTCACGCTGCATCTGCTCTTCCTGCAGCTGCGGCTTTCGGCGCAGGAGCGTGGGGACGCCAGGGCGGTCGACCGGCTCAACCGGGTGATCACGATCGACGGAGAACATTTCGCGCTCGGCATCACCGATCACGAGCCCGTCTTGAGGGCGGTCGCTGAGGCCCGCAAGTACGAAACGGGCGTGGGGGACTCCCTCTCCCGTCGCAACTTGTGGGCACGTAGCCAGCAGATCGAATCCCAGCTCGCGGAAGAGCTCGATGCGGAGAACCTCCCCCGGTTCACCGAGTGGCTGCTGGACCGGGTGGTCCTGGTCGGAATCCGGGCGGCCAGCTCCGATCATGGCTACCGGATGTTCGAGACGATGAACGACCGTGGCGCCCGCCTCACCGCCGTGGACCTTCTGAAGAGCCACTTGCTCTCCCACGTCGGAGCGAACGAAGACCACCTCAACACCCAATGGCACGAGATGCTGCGGGAACTGGCCACTGACCGGGAGGACCCCACCGCCGCTTCCCGCTTCATCAAAGCCTTCCTTATGGCCCGCTGCGCACGTGAGGGCCGGGAAGACGACCGCCGGCAGATCGACAGCAACCTCAATGTGTGGGTCCGCCACAACGCCGCTTACCTGGGACTGGTACCCGAACGTCCCAGTAACTTTCTGCACTTCGTGCAGGACCTGCTGAAGTCGGCCAGACTGTTTCGGCCGTTCCTCGCCGCCAGCCGAGCACTCAAGACAGGCGGCGACCGCCTGGAGACGGTGCTCTTCAACGAACGCAACGGACTCAGCTGCCAGGCCATCGCCATCCTCGCCGCCATCGATCCCGACGACCGGCCCTCCGACGCCAAGGACAAGGGCCGTCTGGTCGCTGTCTACATGGACCGCTGGTACGCCCTCAGAGTCCTGCAGGACCTGCCTGTGCAGTCAGCGGACTCCAACTCCCTGGTCCATGACACGCTCGTTCCGCTCCTGCGCAAGTGCCGTACCACGGCCGACGTCGCCTCCGCGCTGGGCGATCGCGTCACCCACGACGGGGGCTCGATACGCGATGCGGCCACCCTGGGACTGCGCGGCAACAACGCCCACCAGATCCGCTACCTGCTGGCTCGGGCCACCGCTTACGTCGAAGAGGCCTGCCAGCGGCCGCACGACGTGCTCGCCTACCTCGACCGGGAACGGTTCCACATCGAGCACTTGTGGGCCAACCACCACCACCGTGTGGAGGAGGAGATACCCGACCCGGTTGTCTTCCGCAGCCGCCGCAACCAACTGGGCGGCCTCGGCCTGCTCATGGGGCGCGAGAACTCCAGCATCAACGACCTGCCCCTCAACGGAAAGGCCGCCTATTACGCCCGCAGCAACGTCCTGCTGGGCATTATCGCCCCCGGCTACGACCAACGGAATCCCCTGCTGCGCGAGTTCATCAAGACCCACAAGCTTGACAAGGTCCTCAGACCGTTCGGACCCCGGGAGGCGATGACCTCCGTCGTCCAGACCCGCCAGGAACTGTATCTGAGCCTGCTCGAGCACATCTGGAACCCGGAGCGCCTCGGCCTGCCCGTCACCTTGCCCAGCGCGTCCGGCTCCAACGAGCCGACTGCTCAGATCAGGCCCGTGGTCGCCGCGCGCCGCAGGCCCGCTGCAGGGCGCCGCCGCACGGATGTCGCCAGAATGGTCGCAGCCCGGATCCTCACGGGCGGCACGAGGATCGTGCTCACCTACCGCTCCACCGACCACTGGGCCACCATCGACGAAGACGGCGGCATCATCCTCACTGCCACCGGAGGCACCCCGTACGGGCGGGTCGACGAGGCCGGCGCTGTCGCCCGCGGCACCAAGACCTGCCAGGGCATGAACGAATGGCACATCGAAGACGAGCAAGGGGTGCGCACCAGCCTGCGAACTCTGCGCGACCGCGCCGTGGCGTCCGGAGCCCTGTAGCTCAGGCGCACGGTCTTGTCGGCGTCTGCTCGTACGCTGGCGGTGGAACAGAACGTGGGGAGGCGGAATGGCGGACAAGACGGCCGGCATGCACGAGTTGTGGCCGAAGCTCCTGGAAGTGGTCAGGAACCGACGGCGGTTCGCCTGGATCCTCCTGGGGCAGAATGCGAACGTCCTCTCCTACGACGGCACCACGCTGACGCTGAGCTGGAACAATCAGGGCGCGTACGACAACTTCATCAGCTCGGGTTCGCGCGGGGTACTCGAGGATGCGCTTGCAGAACTTCTCAATCCCCCGCCCGCCATCGAGCTGGTCGTGCAGGGGAAAACACCGCCTTCCCTCGCCCACTCCGTGCCGGAAGGCCAGGCCGCGCAGGTACATGTGTCTGTCGCCGTCACGACCGCGGACCCCTCGCCTCAGCCAGGCGAATCCGCGGCGTCCACCCTGCAACTCGTCCTGGCGCAGACCGCGTTCCTGATGTACGAGCAGGGCAACAGCCGGGCTGCTGCCCTATTGTCGGATGTGGAAGACGTGGAACTGGTGCCCGGCAACCGATTCGGGGACTGGGAGGACGCCGTCCTCATCGTGCCCCCCTACCTCGTCCCCCGGTTCACCGAAGAGGTCACCGCAGCGATCCAGCCGGTGTTCGAACATGTGGCGGGGCGGCACGGCCTGGACATCGGCGGCATCACCGCCGCACCCGCGCTCCCCGAGATCGATGGACACTGGCGGCAGATCCTGCAGGAGCGACTGACTGCGGGAACAGCATCCAACCAGGCATCTAGGGCACGTGCCAAGAGAACAGCCCCCACCCTCAACCGGGACGGCTTCGTCTTCGACTCCCGTGAGGAAGTGCTGGTCTACGAGGCGCTGAAGCGGGCGCAGGCGGAGCTGCCGCAGGATTCCACCATTTCCATCTTTCCTGTCGTGGTTCGTTCTTTCTGATCGGTGGCCGGAGGGTTGAGCTGGGCTGATCAGTTGGTTGGTTGGGTCTGGCGGTGTGGTGTGTGCTGGCGAGGTGGCGGGCGTTGCTTGCGGGCCCCGGCTGGGTGGGCCTGTGAACTGCGGGTTTGCTGCTCTGGGTTGGTTTCGTGGGTGTTGATCAGTTCTGTTGGCTGGTCGGTCAGGTTCGCTGGGTGGCTGTTGTAGCGGTGCAGGGGTGTGGGGCCGTGGATGCCGATGGTGCCCATCAGGTGTTGTTGGTGGGGGTGGAGCTGGTCCCAGGTGCGTTGTTGGGTGCGGATCCATTTGGTGGTCTGGTTGGGGAAGGGCATGCCGGTGCTGTAGCAGGTGTGGGCTTGGTGCCAGCTGTGGTTCCAGGTGGCGCGCCAGGGTGGGTTCCACCACGGGTCGAGCGCGGTGAGTGGCGGGTTGTGGGGCCAGGGCCGGCCGGTGCGTTTCACGTGGGCCCCGGCGGCTCGGCGTTGTTTGTACAGCCACCATCCCAGGGGGAAGCCGTCGTGTTCGGTGCGGTAGCCGGCTGAGGAGAGGTTGCCGTGTTGGGCGGCCCACGACCGGGCGTACGGCAGGCCGGCGGCGACGGCCGAGGGCGGGTTCTTCAGCCGTGGGCGGGCTGGGCGGGTTGGTTGGGGAGGTTTCGGTGGTGGCGCCAGCGCGCGGGCCCGTTCGCTGGTGAGGCCGATGCCGGCGAGCTGCTGTTGCTGCTCGGGTTGGAGGTTGTCGTAGCTGGAGCACTGGGTGAACAGCCATTTCGCTGTGTCGGCTGGGAGCGCGTTGAAATCGGCCGTGGTGGCCGGGGATCGGCCGGTGGTATGCGTGCAGGCGGTGAGGTAGGCCTGGCGCCAGCGCAGTCCTCCCGCCGGGTTCCAGTGGGGATCGATGGCTTCCAGGGCTTTGATGCGGTCGGCGGGCAGTTTTCCTCGGCTGGCGCGGCGACGTTGCGTGCGCAGCCAGGTGCCGAGGCGGTAGCCGTCGTGGCGGGCGGGTTCGGGGACGGCGAGGTTGCCGTGTTGCTGGGCCCAGGCGCGGGCGTGGGCGAGACCGGCCGCGAAGGCTGCGGCTTGGGGGATGCGGCGGGGCCGGGCGGCACGGGCGCCTTCGGCGGTGAGGCCCAGGTCTGCGAGGAGGTGCTGCTGGCGGGGGTGGAGCGGGGAGTGGCGACGAACTGCTGCCAGCCGTCCCGCGTGGTCGGCGGTGCGTACGCCGCAGCCCTCGCTCCGTCGTGAAGGGTGCTGTCGGCAGGGGCGTCTGTCACCACTGTGCTGCTTCCTGGTAGGCGTCATAGATCCGAGAGGGACGCGGAACTTTGGCTGAGGAGTCCGGCTGTTCGTCTCCGGCAGGCTCATCGACGTCAGCGGGGCCGGGCAGGTCGTCGTCCTCGTCCCAGCCGTCCTCGAACCCTGTCTCCCCTTGCTGATCCTCTTCTTCCAGCGGTGTGAAGGCACCCACCAGGCCGTAGGAGAGGGTCGGAGCCGCCACGGGGTCCGGGGCCGCCTGCGGCACGGCCGGTCGGGCCAGGGACGCTGCTGCGCTGGCGCGCGCCGCCACCGTCTGCTCGCGGCGGGTCCCGGCACCGTTGCTCGCACGCCGCAGGAGGCGGTCCAGGGCCTGGGCGAGCTGCCGCTCGTGCTCGACGCGGTCGCCGCGGCGCTCGACTGCGGCACGGACGTGCTGCCAGGTGAAGTCGGTGAAGGGCAGGCTGACACAGCCGCGGTGGATCCACGGCACCTCTTCCCACCCGGTGGGCAGCCGCACCCAGATCTGATGGGGTCGTAGGGGTTGTGGTGCACCTCCCATCTGCCGTCCGGCGCGCCCGACCGGTTGCTGCGGTGCGGATTGAGGACCTTGTGGTCGTAGGTGCGGTAGTCGAAGCGGATGCCGTAGTCGTTGATGGCCACCCGCTTGATGGGCATGAGCTCGATGTAGTCGTCCGCGCTCAGCGGCACCGGGATATAGCCGGTGACTCCCACGAGCGCGCCCCACATCTCGTTCGGCGACAGGGCGAGCTTCCGGTGCCAGCGGATGGCGCAGCGAGGCGTGCGGGCGGTGCTGCCAGTCGTGACCAGCCACTCATCCAGCAGGTCCTGCACCTGCGCAAGCGTCCAGCACGCCTCGTCCTCAACGCGCGTGCCGCGCCGGGTGACATCCGAGCCGCTGTAGCCGGCCACGTACTGGGAGAACCGGTCCCCGATGGTGCGGAACGTCCGCTCGACATGGCCCTTGGCCGGGCCGTTGGCCGGCGGCGCGGGCTGAACGGACACCCCCAGGCTCTCGCACGCGGCAATGAAGGAATGGGAGACGAACACCGCACCTTGATCGACCACCACCGTCTCCGGCATGATCACCGGCCGGGCCGCTGCCCCTTCCAGCCGCGCATCCAACGACACCAGCCGCTCATAGGGGATGACTGACCGGGACATCGCCAGCGCCGTCTCCCACCCCGGGCGCATCCGCATGGGCGTGACCATCTGCGCCAGCAGCACCCGCCGCGTCCACCGATCTTGTGCCCACCGGACGCACCACCGCGGCACAGATACTGCGCGTTGCCACGTCCAACGCGATCGATAACTCGACCGACCCCGTCACCCCCTCGGCGAGCACCACCAGCACATCCAGCGGCGTACTGTCCAGCATCACCAGCTCACCCGGCCGCAGCGCCACGGTCGGGTGAAGGGAGGGCCGGCCGCGACGTGCGCCGCCGCTGCTGTGCCGCCGACCCCAGCAGCCCGTGGCCGTCGGCGAGCGCGTGCACCAGCCGGTTGAACGTCGTCACCGGCGGCACCTCCACCGCGCCGGGACCATGGGTTCCTCCAGAACCCACCCGACCATGCGCCGCAGCCGGCTCAGCGTGCCACTGGAGCGTTTCCCGCTGCGCCTCCAGCACCTGAGTGATCGCAGCGACCACACGCTCATCGGCCCGTCCCACCACAGAACGCCTACGCGCCGTGCGCTGGTCGACCAGCCCCCACAGCCCCTTCTCGCGGTAACGGGCCCGCATCCGCCGCACGGTCACCGCACTCGTCTGCTGCCCCGCCACGGTCAACTCCGCTGCCTTGGCCTCCTCCCGTTCCGCCACAGTCCGCTGCGCCGGATCGAACTCCGCCCGCGGCACACCGCCCTGCCCCGGCACCGGAAGGCCGGTCTCCACCTCGGCACACGTGCCGCTCCCAGGCCTCAGCACGCTCACGTGCCTGCACAGGCAGTTCCTCCAGGAGCCCGAACGGAGGCACCTGAGGGCGGGCCGCTCCGACGAGTTCGAAGTCAGGAGCGGCGAACAGATAGCTCACTAGCACCGTCGCCGGGGAGTTGTCCGAGTCGACCAACCTGGCACGGCCCCTTCGAGCATCACCACCGTCCAGGAGCGGTCCTCGAACCGCACCTGGCTCCCCACATCGAGTACTGCCGCCGTCACGCAGACGCCCCCTCGCCCGGGCCTGCTGTCACGGTCACCCGTTCATGCAAGGCTCGTTCAGCGGGGCTGACAGCGACCCGGTCCATAGGGCATGGAAGAGGGCCGGGAGAACCCTGATGGTGTCCCCGAGGTCACGTGCCCCTTCGATCAGCGGCCGAGGACGGGCAAAGACCTGCACCGCCTCTTCCAAGAGCGCGGTGTCCCGGTAGCGAGGGTGCCGGTATCCGACAGCCAGCCCAGGCGGCGACAACCGGTTCGGGAGGCGAGGCGACCCGGTACTGCCATCCCACCGCACGTGCCGCCGCTGCCATGACGTCAGCACGGTGTGCGAGCCGGGAGAGATCTCCCCTCGTCCGGCACAGTCGAGCAGCAGACCGCCGCCGTCGCTGAACCGCGCCATCAGATGCGGCACATGCGACACCCCGGACCCCTCAGATCCCCGCCAGGACAGCTCCACAGGGCGGCATGCCATCGCCGTGACCGAAGGATCACGGTCCAGCAGCATCACCTGGGGCGCATGACACCCGACCCGTAGTGCACCAGCCGCCCGGTGGTAGCCGACCACCACCAGCCCGGCGCGAAACGACGGCCAGACCGCAGGGGAAACGGACGTACCGGACCGCAGTCCTCCAGACGAAACGACACGAGCGGCCTCGCCCCACGGCATCAGCTGTTCTCCACCGTACGGATCCAGGAAACGGGCGCTGTACGAACCTGGATCAGCGACCGCCAGGTGCGCCGAGGAGCCTTGCTGCCACACGCACCATCAACTGACGAGCATCCCATCAGGTAATGGGCACATGGCGACCTACTCCGTCACGCCCATGTGACGCCCAGCTCCCGCAACGCATTCAGCTGCTCCTGGGTGAGCTTGTCGCGCCTCGATTTGGTGTTCTATACCCAGACGCCCAGCTTCACGGCCACCGGCTCCGTCGCGCCGTCGACCGTGATCTCCTCAGCGTGGCCGCGCGGTACAGGCCGGTGACCTTCCCGTTCCACCCACTGCGTGCGGGCAGCCAGGCCGCGCTGGAACGCCTGCTGCGCCTTGCCCGGCTTCGTCGCGCGGGTGGCCGCCGGGGCCGAAGATGACGGCTGGACGGGCTTCACCCCCAGCTGGGACAGCCGTTCCTGCTGCTCGTGGACAACTGCGCCCAGGTACTCGCGTCGCGTTGCCGTGCGAGCCATCGTCCGATGTCGTCGCCGCCGAAGAGGACGCCGGGTGCGATGTCGGGCAGGCGGCCGTCGGCGTCGACGAGGTCGGCGAACCTCGCCCTCGCTCCACCTGCCCTGGGGCGAGGTTCCTGTGGCCCGCCGGTAGGACCGCGCCGACCATCGCCTTGTTTGTCTCGCGGTCCTTGCTGAGTGCTGCCGGAACGGCCGCGGCGGCTACCTCTGCCAAGAGGTAGCCGCCGCATCGCTGAAGTTCTCACCCACTCCCTCTCATGGAGAGAGTTCAGGGATCACCAATGAGGTTCGCTCAAATACGCCTTCCACCGTCCGCGACTTGGTCTGGGTTGGAAAGGAACTGCTCGATCTCCCCGAATAGATCGTTCAGTTCAGCTTCCGCGATTTGCTCACGACTGCAGAAACGCCTCAAGAGTCGTACCTGAGGGACAGTGAAGTGTTCGCGAAACAGCCTTCTAGATGTAGCCGCATCGTCTGGAACATCGCTCACCCCCAACTCCTCTTCTAGGATCTCTACATAGTCTTTCGCGTCCTCGTCGCCGCTGGCAGCAGCCCTTCGCCACCAACCGTAAGCAGCCTTAAGATCACCAAAAGCCTCGGCGATTTCGGCGACTCTTCTTTCTTCGGCGGGCTCTAGTTGGTTTTTCGTGTCTTTGTTGAGCAGCTTGAAGAGCTCGCACAGTCGATCCCGCTGACGCCGGTCGCGCAGCAGGTCCCGCACCCGAAGCGGGTTTTCAACCGTCACGAGGCAGGCCCCGGCCGGGGGCCGGCCCGAAGGCCGGCCCTCCTGGTTGAGGGTGAGGTAAGAGACCTCACCCAACCGGTTTTCCTCGCGCAATGCCTGGTCAAAGAGCTCCAGCAGGACCAGGCGTCCGAACGCTTCGCGCTCCTCATCGAACATCCAACTGCTCATGCTGACACCTCCTCGGATGACGCAACCATTGCCTTCTCCAACCGTCGACGGGCCGCCCCGAGATACCTCCGGACGGTGTCCACTTCGACGTCCATCTCCTCTGCCACTTCCTCCAACGGAAGTTCTCTCACAATAGCGAGGTCAACAACCTTCCGTTGAGCATTGGGCAACTCGGTGATGAACTTGTAAATCTCGGCTCGGAGTTCAGCAACGAGAACTGACTCCGGAATTCCGATTGATGAAGTCCCCTCAGGGAGAACCTCCGGGGGAACCGGGATAATGGGGAGCTTCTTGTTATTCCTGAATTCGTCAACGATTACGTGAGACAG